>JBDSFC010000115.1:0-11075 GCA_039919745.1 Bacteroidia bacterium
ATGCAGGTTGGGGCTGGGGTGGTTGGGGTTATAGAGGTTATTACAACCGCCCATATTACGGGGGATATCATCATGGTGGGCATTATGGCCATTATGGCTGGAGAGGTCACAGGTGATTTAATCCTAAATCAAATAATCGCTAAAAAGCCACACTTAATAAATTTAAACGGGCAGCCTATAAAAGCTGCCCGTTTTTGGTTTTTAATCCCTGCACCTTTGAGGTATAAATTAAAAACCAATGAAAACCAAACTTTTTTTATCAGTATCTGTGATCACGCTTGTATGTGTTGCTTTATTTAGCTCCTGCTTTCAAACAAAGCCAAAGATCAACACTATTAATCCCGCCTTCGGAAAATATATTTCAGGATATACTTCCGGAATGGTTTCGCGAAAATCGACTATTCGAATTGAACTGTCACACGGTTTAAACGAAAACAAGGTCGCATCTGTAACTACAACACCAGATACAAGCATTGCGAATACAATTGCCGCAGCAAATATCCTCACACAATTACCCGATTCGGCACTTTTAAAAGATGCATTTACATTTGAACCTGCAATAAAAGGTCGCGCAGTTTGGATCAGTGATAAAGTATTAGAGTTTATTCCGTCAGAAATTTTACCGGCCAATCAATTTTATAATATAGATTTTAAATTGAAAGATGTAACTAAGGTTGATGACGGCCTGGAAACTTTCAGCTTTCAATTATCTACATTTCCACAAAACGTATTTGTAACTATAGACGGCCTTCGCAGCTACGATGATTATAATATTGAATGGCAAAAATTAACCGGCAAGGTTACAACCTCTGATTATGAAGATACCGCATCTATCAGAAAAGTATTAAGTGTAACACAAAATGGCAAACTTATGCCAGTGAGGATCAATTATAGTTATAATAACAATGAGTTTTATTTTTATGTGGATAGTATTGAAAGAAAACAAACCACGGGAAAAATTTTAGTTAGTTGGAAAGGTGAACTAATTAACGCTATCAGCAATGGCAGCCAGGAAATAAAAATTCCGGCGCTTGGTGATTTTTCTGTAACCGAAGCAAAAGTAATTGATAAAGATGATCAGTACGTTGAACTTAGTTTTAGCGATCCGTTAGATTATGCTCAAAATTTAAAAGGCATTATCACGATACAAGGAATAGACAACCTTACTTATGCCATAGAAAATAATGTAGTGAGAGTTTTTTTAACTAACCGCATTATTGGCGAAAAAATACTTACTGTAACCAATGGTATTAAAAACTTTAAAGGTTATAAAATGAATACCGCTTTTACGCAAAGCCTAACCTTTGAAGAGCCAAAGCCTTTAGTACGTATTAAGGGCAACGGAAGTATCTTGCCTAACTCAAACGGTTTGATCTTCCCATTTGAAGCTATTAGTTTAAAAGCGGTGGATGTAAGAGTAATTAAAATATTTGAAAATAACATCCACCAATTCTTACAAACCAATAATCTTGAAGGCCAGGATGGCTTAACACGTGTTGGAAAAGTAGTCGCAGAAAAAACAATAAAACTGGATTACGATAAAAAATTAAATTTAAAACAGTGGAACAAACATGTTATTGATCTTGAGAAATTAATTACACCTGATCCCGGAGCAATTTACAGGGTGAGTATTAAATATTCAAAAGTATATGCTGTATGCGATTGCGAAGGTGTTGAAGACGAAAGTGGAGAAGAGAATGGTGAATCGCAAAACGAAGTTACCAATAACGAAGAAAAAGATAATTGGAACGATAATGACACCTACAGGTATAATTTTGACGGAGGTTATGATAACTGGGATTATTATAACGAAGATTATTCGCCCTGCAACAGCAATTATTATTATGGAAAAGCAGTAAGTAGAAATATTTTGGCATCTGATATTGGTTTGATCTATAAACTCGATGACAATAAAATGTCGCACGCCTTTGTGAGTAATATGATCACAGCAAAACCAATTGCTAATGCAAATATTGAATATTATGATTACACCAAACAAATAATTGCGCAAGGAACTACTGATGCAAATGGAATGCTGGACATTCAATTGAAACGCAAACCATTTTTGATGTTGGCTAAATCAGGCAAACAACGCGGTTATTTAAAATTGCTGGATGGTTACACCAATTCATTAAGCAAATTTGATGTAGAAGGTGAAGTTGTTCAAAAAGGCGTAAAGGGCTTTATTTATGGCGAACGTGGCGTTTGGCGCCCTGGTGATTCTTTATACATTAATTTTATTATGGAAGATAAAGAAAAACGTTTACCTCCCAATCATCCTGTAAAATTTGAATTACAGGATCCGAACGGAACGATCGTTTATCAAACCACAAAAACAAAAAATTTAAATGGTTTATATGATTTCAGAACATCAACCGGTGATGATGCTATTACAGGTAATTATACAGCTATTGCAAAAGTTGGCAACAGGATCTTTTCAGAGTATTTTAAAATTGAAACTGTAAAACCAAACCGTTTAAAAATTTATCTCGACTTCGACAAAGGAAAGGTAAATGATAGTATAGCCAAATTATCAGTAAAATGGTTGCATGGTGCTGTTGCTAAAAATTTACGTGCATTGGTAAATGTAAGCGTTAACCAAACAAAAACAACTTTCGAAAAATATAAGTCTTACGAATTTGATTCACCAATAAGAAATTATTATTCAGAAGCAGAGGCTGTTTTTGATGATAACTTAAATGAAAAAGGTGAAACAAATTTAAATACTTACATTAATGTTGGACAAACTGCTCCGGGTATGTTGCGTGCAACATACATTACAAAAGTATTTGAAGAAGGTGGCGATTTTAGCATTGATCGTTACAGCGTTCTCTACTCTCCTTATAAAACCTACATTGGTTTGCATACACCCGAAACAAAAAGTTTTGACAACACTTTACAAACCGGTAACAGCTATAATTTTGACGTGGTGACTGTAAATGAAAAAGGAAATTTAGTAAACACAAATAAACTCCAGGTAAAAATATATAAAGTGCAATGGCGTTGGTGGTATGACAGAAGCGATGATGATCTTGCCCAATATATTTCGCGTGCCGGAACAATTGTTTTAAAAGATACTATTATTAAAGCAAGTGAAGGAAAAGGTTCTTTTAAATTTCATGTACAGTATCCTGAATATGGCCGTTATTTAATTACTGTGACTGATCTTGCCGGCGGACATCAAACCGGTAAAACAATTACTATTGATTGGCCATACTGGAGCCGTGCAAACCGCAGCAATAATGAAAATGCCAACATGCTTAATTTTGCTTGTGATAAAGAAAAATATGTTTCAGGCGAAAACGTAAAACTATCTTTTCCTTCACCCGCAGATGGAATTGCATTAGTAAGTATTGAAACAGGAAGAAAAGTGGTAAAGAAATTCTGGATCCCAACTAAAAAAGGAGAAACCGTTCATGAATTCCAGGCAACTGCGGATATGGCTCCGAACGCTTATGTACATGTAACATTAGTACAACCACATGCCAATACAAAAAATGATCTTCCAATTCGTATGTATGGTATTGTTCCAATTTTAGTGGATGAACCGCTAACACATTTGGATCCGGAAATAAAAATGGCAGATGTAATAAAGCCTGAATCCTTTACTTCTATAAAAGTAAAAGAGAAAAAAGGAAGAAAAATGACTTACACTTTAGCGATGGTGGATGAAGGCTTATTAGATCTTACCCGTTTTAAAACACCACAACCATGGAATACTTTTTATGCCCGCGAAGCTTTAGGTGTAAAAACATGGGATATGTATGATGCAGTAATTGGTGCTTATGCAGGCAAATTAGATAAATTATTAAGTGTGGGTGGTGATGGTGATGCAAATGCAGGCAAAGGAGTAAAAGCCAATCGTTTTAAACCAATGGTAAAATTTATGGGACCTTTTATTTTAGAAGCAGGCCAGGAAAAAAACCATACAGTTGAAATTCCAAATTATGTTGGCTCAGTAAGAGTAATGGTTGTGGCAGAAGATGAAGGTTCGTATGGAAATGCAGAAAAAGCAGTTGCCGTAAGAAAACCATTGATGATCCTTGCTACATTGCCACGCGTGTTAGGTCCGGGTGAAAATGTTTATTTGCCTGTAGATATTTTCGCGATGGAAAAACATGTTAAAGATGTAAAGATAGATATAGAAGTAAATGACCTTTTAGAATTGGACGGTAGTAAAGAACAAACAATGCATTTTACACAAATTGGTGATGAAGTAATTAATTTTAAATTAAACGTTGCTCAAAAATTGGGTATTGCCAAAGTGAAAATTACTGCAACAAGTGGAAAAGAAAAAGCGGTACAGGAAATAGAACTGGATGTTCGTCCCGCCAATCCTAAAGTAACAGATGGTATGGATATGGTTTTAGAACCAGGTAAAGAATGGAATACTGAAATTGTTTTTAAAGGAATTATGGGTAGCAACAAAGCTACTATCGAATTCTCAAGCATTCCATCTATGGGATTAGAAAAACGTTTGGATTATTTGATCCAGTATCCACATGGATGTATTGAGCAAACAACTTCTTCTGTATTTCCGCAATTGTATGTTATGAATTTAATGGACATGAAAGAAGTTCAAAAAATAAAGGTGAGCAATAATATTAAAGCAGGTTTAAAACGTTTACAATTATTTCAGACAGCTAACGGTGGTTTTTCTTATTGGCCGGGGGAAGGTTATGATAGTGAATGGGGAAGTAATTATGCCGGACACTTTTTAATTGAAGCAGAAAAACAAGGTTATAGTTTACCTGCCAACTTAAAAATAAAATGGGTTAAATACCAACAACAGCAGGCGCGTAACTGGTCGCACAATAATGGTATGTATTCTCACCCACACGGAAACGAAACCAATGAAGTGATACAGGCTTACCGCTTATTTGTTTTGGCTTTAAGTAATAATGCAGAAATGGGTGCCATGAATCGTTTGCGTGAAGAAAAAGATCTTTCATCAAGTGCAAAATGGCGATTGGCCGCTGCTTACAAATTAGTTGGTCAAAACGAAGTAGCAACAAAATTAATTGAAGGATTACCTACAACCGTTAAACCTTATAAAGAATTATCATATAGTTATGGATCAGATACACGCGATGAAGCGATGATATTAGAAACCTTAAGCCTGCTTCACGAAAAAACAAAAGCATGGCCGTTGGCAAAAGAAATTGCTAAATCTCTGAACTCACCATCATGGATGAGTACACAGGAAACAGCATACAGTTTATTAGCTATGTGCGAATACACAGGAGTAAAAGATAATAATGGTGAAATGAATTTTTCTTACACTTTAAATAATGAAGAGAAGAATGGCAGTTCAAAAAAATCTGTATACCAAATAAAATATACAGATACTGATTTCGCACAAAAAGCAAATGTTATCATGAAAAATACCGGTAAAGGAACTCTTTTTGCTAAAGTAATAGTTGAAGGTGTGCCATTAATTGGAGATAAAACATCTAGTGCTAAGGATCTTAACATGACCGTAAAATATAAAGACATGAAAGGAAAAGAAATTCAACCTGATAAATTACAGCAAGGAACAGATTTTGTTGCAGAGGTTACTATTTCTAATCCCGGTACAAAAGGTTTCTTAAAAGAAATGGCATTGAACCAGATCTTTCCAAGTGGTTGGGAAATTCATAACACACGTATGGATGGCACTGCTTCATCAAATGCCGCGCGTTACCAGGATATAAGAGATGACAGGGTTTACAGTTATTATGAATTAGCCGAGAATACTCATAAAACATTTGTAATACAATTAAACGCAACATACTTAGGAAAATTCTATTTACCAACGCTTTACAGCGAGGCGATGTATGACAACATGATAAATGCAAGAATTCCTGGCCGTTGGGTAGAAGTTGTAAAAGATGCAGGTGTGGTTGCCCAAAAGTAAAATACCTGTAATGCAGAAGGGTTAAAGGTTTCCCTTCTGTATTCTTTTAAACAAAAAAGCAGGGGAAATTTTCCTCCTGCTTTTTATAAAATATATTACAAATTTATTCTACAATCAATCTTTTGCTTGCAACTTCTTCTCCCTTTGTGATCTTTAAAATATAAATTCCTTTTGCTAAATTATCTATATCAATAGTCTGGGTTAATGTCTCTAATTTTTGTGTGACCACAATTTCACCAATTATATTTGTAATACTAATTGTTGCATTGATTAAATTATGATCAGTTGTTGAAAGGTTAAATTCTTCTTTACAAGGGTTTGGATAAACCGTCAATTGTATTTCTTTTAAACTATTTGTTTTTATGCCTACTGCAAGTGCATTGTATTTAAGAGTAATTACATCTACCGGCTGACTACTTCCGGAGCCTCTTCTTTCTGAACTTCCAACTATTATGATATTTCTGCTTTTATCTAAAACAAGTTGGTATGATCTATCGGTTCCAATAGCAAGATTTGAATTTGAAAAAGTCGTATTCCAAATAACATTTCCGCTAGGCGATAAAGTCATTAAGGAGATATCTTTACCTTGCAGGCCATCAAAAAAACCACCAATATAAATATTATCTGCGGTGTCTTTTCGCATTGAAGCATAAGAATCTGTTCCTCCAAAATTATAGTGTGTTGTCCAAATAGTTGCTCCGTTAGAATTATTTATTTTATCAACTTCCAGATCGGTGCCGTTTGGGCTACCATAAAAAGCGTCACTGGCAATTATTACATTATTAAACCTGTCTAAAAAAACATGTTTAGGGCTTGTACTGTTTAATTCACTTGCCGGGCGATGATTAGTCCATACTAGAGTTCCACCTGCATTGTATTTAATTGTTGTCCAATCACTTAACGCTCCTGTAGCATAACAATTTCCAAGAGCGTCAGCTATTACGCCATAACCATATTCATCTGACCCGGAAAATGTATGTGCAACAATGTTTGTCCATTGATTGATACCCGAGCTATTTGTTTTGATCGTAAGCATATTTCTTGCATTTGTTACATAGGTGTTACCGGTTAAATATACATTATTGTTTAAATCCGTTGCAATATCATACACATTATCATCCTGGTTTGAAGCTACATTGTTGTATGAATAAGACCACATCATTGTTCCGCTTATGCCAAATTTTACAACGGCAATATCATATCCATTGGTGCCTTGAAAATTGGTGTTTCCAGCAATAATAATATTTCCGGCATTATCAAACTGTGCTGTTATTAAATAATCCCTTGTTTGTTGGCCACCATCGAAATAGCCGATCCAAACCTGATTCCCGGCATTATCATATTTTATAACTGTAAAATCAAGGTCTGTGGATGTATTATGTCTTGCATAACCACATAAATAACTATTGCCCGATTTATCAACTAATATTTTAGCGCAATAACTTTCATTGTTAATGTCAGATGGATCAACGTAATATTTAATCCATTGTTGTATCCCTGCAGAATTATATTTTACCAACATTACCTTTGCATTTTTATTGGCCGCTACTGTATCGTAAATTGACGCGGCAGTATATACATTGCCTAAAGTATCCACACCTGTAGTTGCATTTATAACATCGTAGTTTTGATAATTATAAGGGCCGGCATAATTATACCAGGCTGGTGATGTTTGTGATTGACCGCAATAAAATGCGATTGATAAGATAAAGATTGTAATGATTTTTTTCATGGTTTTTAGTTTTAGTTTATTTTTTCGTTTGATCAACTATTAATTACTGATACAAAAGTATTTTAGAGACTTTAAAAAAAACTCCCCTAAAAAGGGGAATTTTGGTTTTGAGATAAATTTCCATCTTTGTAAAACAAGTTATTATATGTTTTAGCAATAAAGTATATTTACAAATAACTAAATCAGTTTTAATGAAGCGCTTTCTTGTTTATATTATTTTATTAGCTTGTTTCGCAGCAAAGAGCCAAAGCATTGGCAAGCTTCTTAAAGAATTTAAAACAGCCAAAGAAGATACAAATAAAGTATTATTGATGTTTGAAATAGGTAATGTCTATGAATTCGATGATGACTTAGATTCTGCCTCTTATTATTATAAACAGGGTGAAAAATTAAGTAAAGAGCTCAAATATGATCGTGGCATTTTAAAATACATGAATAATTATTCTGCTGTATTAAACTTGCAGGATAAAAACGAAGAGTCCCTTGAATTAAATCTTCAAGCTATTGAACTCGCAAAAAAAATAAATAACTCATTTCTATTAGCGTGTGCTTATAATAATACCGGTGCCAGTTACTATCAATTATATATGTATGATAAAACGATAGAATACTTTTTAAAAGCCGCAGAATATTTTGAAAAAGGAAACAATAAAAAATACCTCGGACAGCTGTACGGAAATTTAGCAGGTACCTATTCTGAGATCGATGAACAAAGTAATAAAGGTTATTATTATGGGTTAAAAGCATTGAAAATTTGCCGTGAACTAAATGATACAAGTGGTATTGAAGGAGCTTTAGCCAACACAGCAGGGATCTTAATGAGTCTTGTGCGCTATGATTCGGCTATGGTGTTGGCAAAGGAAGAATATCAAATAAGCAAAACCGCAAAACATAAACGATCAATGATGGTTTCCTTAGTAAACATGAATTTCCTTTTCATGAAATTAAAAAAATACGAGGCTATTAAAAATTGTGCCGATGAGCTTTTAGCAATTGCTACAGAAATAGATGATAAAGAAGGAATGGCCGGAGGACTTCAATATATAGGAAAATATTATTTTCAAATGAAAAAATATAAAGAAGGTAAGCCTTACGTTCTAAAATCCATTGCCATTGCACAAGAATATAAGATCCTGCGAACATTGGCACATTGTTATAGTGCCTTAAGCGATATTGAACTGGCTCTTGGCAATTTGCCTGAATTTCATTTATACGGTGCAAGGGCAGATTCTATAAATGATGAATTGATCTCTCGAAAGATCGACAGGAATATTCACGAAAATGAAGCTAAATATGCTTTACAAAAAAAACAAGCTCAAATTGAAACTTTAAACAAAGAAAATGAGATCAAACAATTAAACCTTAAACAAAAAAGTTTAACAAACTGGATGCTGATCGTAGCAATATTCATTTTTATTTTAATCGGATTTTTATATTACAGAAATACAAAACAAAAAAGAAAGTTATTCTTATCGGAAGCCCAACTTCAAAAACAACGGATCCATGAATTAGAAACAGAAAAAAAATTGCTTGTCTCCGACTCAATGATAAAAGGCCAGGAAGAAGAAAGAAAACGTTTGGCCAAAGACTTGCACGATGGCCTCGGCGGAATTTTATCAAGTGCAAAATACTCATTTAGTAATATGAAGAATAATTTAATTATATCAGAAGAAAATGCAGCTGCATTTGAAAACGGGTTATCAATATTGGATAAATCAATCCGTGAGCTCAGAAGAGTGGCGCACAACATGATGCCAGAGGCTCTCATGAAATTTGGTTTGAACACAGCGCTAAACGATTTTTGCGAAAGTATAAATAAAAACAGTTCACTTCAATTGACCTACCAGTCTTATGATCTCAAAGATGAAGATGTTTCACAGAATAAAATTTCAACTATTTATAGGATAATACAGGAATTAGTAAATAATATTATAAAGCATGCTGAAGCAAAAACCGCGTTGGTGCAATTTGTAAAAACAAACGATATGTTAAGTTTAACTGTTGAAGATGACGGAAAAGGTTTTGATATATCAATCTTAAAAACCAGCAGTGGCATTGGGTATTTAAACCTATATAGCAGAATTGCTTACATTGGTGGAAAAATCGACATTCAAACCGCACCCGGAAAAGGCACTTCTATAAACATTGAGATCCCAAACATTTTGCATGATTAAATTATTTATAATAGATGATCACGAACTTATTTTAGAGGGGATTTACTCTTTATTAAAAGATGAAAAAGATCTTGAATGGCTTGGAACTGCAAAAACGCCTGAAGAACTGATGTTATTTTTAAAAAAGAAAACACCCGATGTTTTATTAATGGATATTAACCTGCCGCATAAAAGCGGTATGGATCTTTGTTTGGAAATAAAAAAATTATATCCTGCTATTTATGTTATTGGATTAAGCACTTCCGACCAGGCAAGTGTGATCCGGAAAATGCTGGATAATGGCGCTTCTGGTTATTTATTGAAAGATGCTTTAAAAAATGAGATACTTGCGGCTATACAAACTGTGATAAAAGGAAGGACCTATATTAGTCATTCGGTTGCCGAAGTTTTAAAAAAGAAGGCGTCAAATGATAATTTGCCATTATTAACCAAAAGAGAAAAGCAGGTTTTAGAATTAATTGCAGAAGGATTTACAAATCAACAAATAGCAGACAAACTTTTTCTGGATGTAACGACTATTAATTCACATCGTAAAAATATGCTTACAAAATTTAATTTGAACAACACAGCGTCTTTGATAAAATTTGCTCTCACAAATAATTTTATCTGATCACAGCTCTTCCAGCATTTTCATTACTTCCGGGCGTTTACGGGTAGATACCGGCACAGTACAACCATCAATCATCAATAAATAACCGCCATCCGTTTTCACAAATTCTTTAATGTATTTTGTATTAATTAAGTGTGATTGATGCACACGGTAAAATCCCTGGTCACTTAAAAGGTCCTCAAAATCTTTTAAAGTTTTTGTCACCAATAATTTTTTGCCGTTACTAAAATAGAACTCGGTATAATTCACATTACTTTCACAACGTAAAATATCATTAATATTTACAATGTGTATTTTATCCTGTGTATGCAATGCTAAACGCTCGTGTGGTTTTGAATGATTTTTTAAAGAATCGTTTAGCAATTGATACTTTTCGTTTTCGTTCAATTTTTGTTCGCGGTATTTTTTTAAAGCACTTACTAATTCATCCGGATCTACCGGTTTTAATAAATAATCAATAGCGGCATAACGAAATGCTTTAATAGCATGGGCATCAGAAGCTGTAATGAAAATGATCTTAAAATTTATTTCTTTTAAAATATCCAATAGGTCAAAACCACTACCATCCTGCATTTGAATATCTAAAAATAAAATATCCGGCTGGGTTGTTTTTAGCAATTTAGCTCCCTCCACTACTCCATTCGCTTCTCCAATAATTTCCAC
>JBDSFC010000146.1:0-3345 GCA_039919745.1 Bacteroidia bacterium
CCTTCCTGTTCGCCTTCATAAACCAATTCTATTTTACCATTAATGGCAGGAATAGCGCCGTAAAGATCGCTTACTCTTGCGTAAGAATAAGGCTGAGTGTTTTTTAGGAAACGCAACTCAGCCGCACTAATTAAACTTTCGTAAGCACTAATAGTTAAACGCGCACTTACACCGCTTTTAGAATCTACAAATTCGCTGGTGCGCGCCTCAATTGCAATTTGTTCTACTAAGTTTTTTAAGATCTCAGGCACTTCAATTTCTTTTTGTATTTTATTTAGTTTTGCCTGGTCCTGTGTAATTTGTTTTGAATGTTCTATCGATCTTGGATAATGCGTTAAGATCTGCGAGCCAATTCTATCTTTTAAAGGTGTAACAATGCTTCCGCGATTTGTATAATCTTCAGGATTTGCTGTAAATACAAATTGAAGGTCTAGCGGAATACGTAAATTAAATCCACGGATCTGCACATCACCTTCTTGTAAAATATTAAAAAGTGCAACTTGTAAACGCGCTTGCAGATCGGGCAACTCGTTAATTACAAAAATAAAACGGTTGCTTCGTGGAATTAATCCGTAATGAATTACATTCTCATCTGCAAAAGATAATTTTAAATTAGCTGCTTTAATAGGATCAAGATCGCCAATAAGATCTGCCACACTTACATCTGGTGTTGCCAGTTTTTCCGCAAAACGATCACTGCGGTGGATCCAGTTTATTGGAGTAGCATCTCCCTTTTCTGCAATCAAATTTTTAGCAAAATTAGAGATAGGCTGTAAAGGGTCGTCGTTTAAAGGACTGCCGGCTACAACGGGAATGTATTCATCCAATAAATTTACTAACTGACGAGCCATTTTTGTTTTTGCCTGGCCGCGTAAACCCAAAAATAAAATATTGTGTTTGCTTAGAATAGCACGCTCCAATTCAGGAAGAACTGTTTCTTCGTAACCAAAAATGCCGTCAAACAGGGGTTCTTTCTTTTTTAATTTGACAATCAAATTTTCGCGCAATTCATCTTTAATGCTTAAAGATTTATAATCGGTTTTTTTTAATTCGCTTAGTGTTTTTATTGTTGGTTGAGCCATAATATTTTTTGTTTTCAATTGTTGTTTTTCTTGTGTCTTTTATCCTTAGTCCAATATCTTTTACAGTTTTTTTCTTTTCTTATTTGTATAATCTCTAAAGATCATTTCACCAAGACCTTTTAATCCTGTAAAGTATGCTTTGCCCTGATTAGCCTCTGTAAATTCATCAATAAAATTTTGAAGATAACTATCGTTGGCTACCATAAAAGTTGCGATCTCAATTTTACTGCGCTTGCAAGCGGCAGCAAGTGTTAAGCATTTATTAACGATGCGACGATCCAAACCAAAGCTATTCATGTAATATTCGCCATTCTCTTTTAAACAAGAAGGCTTACCATCGGTGATCATAAAAATTTGTTTGTTGGTAGCTTTCTTTTTACGAAGAATAGACATTGCCAGTTCCAATCCTGCAACTGTATTTGTGTGATATGGACCAACCTGTAAATAGGGAAGATCTTTTAACTGTATTGGCCAGGCATCGTTTCCAAAAACAATAATATCCAAACTATCTTTTGGATATTTACGTTTTACCATTTCTGCCAAAGCCATGGCTACCATTTTCGCGGGTGTAATGCGATCTTCACCATATAAGATCATACTGTGACTTATATCGATCATTAAAACAGTAGCTGTTTGCGTTTTAAATTCCTGTTCTCCTACTAAAAGATCATTCTCAGTTAATTTAAAATCTTCAGTACCATGATTTATTTGTGCCTGTTTAATAGAATCGATCATGGCAATACTTTGTGGTGAATCGCCAAACTCATAAGCGCGAAGATCAGAACTTGTTTCTTCGCCGTTCTTTCCTGTAAATTTTGTTTTGTGATTTCCGGAAGCGCCTTTTTTTAATTTTCCGAAAATATATTCTAAAGCATTGTCACGAATGGCTTGTTCTGTTTTTGGAGTAATGGCCATGCCGCCTTCACCATCATTTTTATCACGTAAGTAACCACGTTTTTTTAGTTCGTCAATAAAATCATCAATGGTATACTCTTTATTGGTAAGCTCATACTCTTTATCTAATTGTTTGAGCCAGTCCAATGCTTCTTCCACATCGCCACTGGTATGTGTAATAAGTTGTTTGAAGATCTTAAACAGCTCATCAAACTTCGATTTTGGATCGGCAATAAAATTTTTAAATCTGTATCCCTGCACTTTTAATAAACGTAATTAAGCACGATAAAGTTGTAAAAAAATAAGGAAAACTAATGTTAATTAAAATGAAATCATGTATTTTAATGCCTGAAATAATATATAAACGAACATCTAATTGTAAAACCATGAAACAAGCATTAGTGACTCTTATTTTTAGTTTATTTGCTTTGTGCCAGCAGTTTCTGGCGCAAAAGCGGCAAATAACTTACCAGGTTTCCGGCAAAATAACTACCAGTTCAATGTATTGTGGTGGGGTGGAGCCAAGCCCTGAAATGCTGGAAGAATTTAATAAGCCTAAACCTTATATTGGCAAAACACTTTATATCAGAAAAGGAAGAACAAATGATACGAAACAAAGTGTTGTTTTAAAATTTACTGCCGATTCTAACGGCAAATTTTCTTTTAACTTGGCTCCTGGTATATATTCTATTATACAACGAGAACAATTAAAGAAATTTAAATTCAAGGAAAACAAAAAAGAACTTTATATAAATGCGGATAAAAAGTGTTTAGAAGATTGGTGGAAAAAACCTTATATGCTATTAACAATAAACGACACCGAAATAAGTGGATTGAACTTTAATTTTCATCATGCTTGTTTTATTGGAAGTGATATTCCTTGTTATAGTTATTCGGGGGAAATGCCGCCTTAACATATTATTAAAACAAACTCAACTGCACATCATTAGCTTTATAATTAAAGCTGTCGCAATTAAATTCAAAACCGGAAGATTTTATGAAACGTTGTTTAGAAAGTTTAAATAACTGAACAATAGACTCCGCAATTTTTCCTTCGCCGCGCATGCGCACACCTTTGCGACTATCACTTACTTTGCCACCATGGCATTCACAGATCTGGTTCCACACCTTATCTGCGCGATCAGGAAAATTTTTAACCAACCAATCTTTAAAGATCTGTTCAATGGCACCATTCAATCTTACAATGGTCATGCCTGCGCTTGTAGCACCGGCGTTACCTGCAAGTTCTAATACTTCTGGAACTTCATGATTATTAATACCCGGAATGATTGGCGCTACCATTACACCGCATGGGATGTTGTTTTTCGCAAGCGTTTCGATTGTATTGATCCTGCTTTTGTAAGAGGCG
>JBDSFC010000216.1:0-3246 GCA_039919745.1 Bacteroidia bacterium
CAGGTAATTAAAAAAGATGAAGAAGAAGGTGGCGTACTTGAATTTGGAACCGAGATCGTAAATGCTGGTGATGGTTCGATAGCCGCATTGTTAGGAGCCTCGCCAGGAGCATCCACTTCTGTTGGTATTATGCTGGAGGTTTTAAAAAAATGTTTTAAAACAAAAATAGATTCTCCTGCCTGGCAGGCAAAATTAAAAGAGCTTATTCCTTCATACGGGCAATCGTTATCAAAAGATGACAAACTGTGTTATGAAACAAGAAAAAGATCTTCAACACAATTGAAGCTGAAATTTTTTGAGCAATCAGAATTTGTAAAATAAATTATTTTATCAAAGTAGGATTAACCATATTTTCGAACGAATAAACTTCGTCCCATTTTTCCTGTGTAATTAATTTTCGTTCTTCAACTACGATCGTATGAACGGACTTTCCACTTTTCTCTGCTTCCTTTGCAATGGATGCGGAAACTTCGTAACCTAAAATAGGATTTAATGCTGTAACAATACCAATACTGTTCATTACAAAATTTTTACAGATCTCTTCATTTGCTGTAATACCATCAATACACTTTGTACGTAATGTATTTACTGCATTGCTCATATATTCCAAAGAGGTAAATAAACTAAAACCAATTACCGGTTCCATTACATTTAATTGCAATTGTCCCGCCTCTGCCGCCATTGTTATAGTTACATCTGCGCCAATAACATAAAAAGCGGTTTGGTTCACTACTTCAGGTATAACAGGATTTACTTTGCCGGGCATGATAGATGAACCCGGTTGCATTTTTGGTAAATTAATTTCATTTAAACCACATCGCGGCCCTGAAGATAATAATCGCAGATCATTACAAATCTTTGAAATTTTTAAAACACTTCTTTTTAATGTGCCCGATATCTGCACATAATCACCAGTATCAGAACTGGCATCAATAAGATCATCCGATAATTCAACAGGGATACCTGTAAGCTCTGCTAAATATTTTGTTACCAGTTGCGGATAATCTTTTGGTGTATTGATCATGGTACCAATAGCAGTGCCTCCCATGTTACAAGTTACCAATAAGATCTGCGCTTCTTTTAAACGTTTAATATCCTGCTCGATCGTACTTGCAAAACCATGAAATTCTTGCCCTAATACCATTGGTACGGCATCCTGTAATTGAGTACGGCCCATTTTCAATACCTTACTAAATTCATTTCCTTTTTTAGTGAAAGCTTTTTTTAATTGTTCAATAGCATCCAGGTAAACTTCTATCTTTTTATATAATGCCAGGCGTAATGCTGTGGGGTAAGTATCGTTGGTTGATTGCGAACAGTTAACATCGTTATTAGGATGCAGGTATTTGTATTCACCTTTTTGATGGCCCATAAACTCAAGTCCAATATTTGCAATCACTTCATTAGCGTTCATGTTTACAGAAGTACCGGCGCCACCCTGGATCATATCTGTGATGAACTGATCTCTATAACCACCGCTAATTAATTTATCGGAACCAAAAATAATAGCTTCTGCCAATTTTGGATCCAGTACACCACAATCTTTATTTGCCATAGCAGCAGCTTTTTTTACATAGCCAAAAGCCTTTATAAAAAGTGGTTCATCGGAAACCGTTATGCCCGTAATATTAAAATTTTCAAGAGCACGTAAAGTTTGTACACCGTAATAAGCTGTGTTTGTGATCTCACGCTCGCCAATAAAATCGTGTTCTATCCTGCTCGTTTTATCTTTTTCCATGGTTCTTTAATTTAATTGTGTTTGAATTTTATGCCACGCTAATGTATTATAAAGTATTCGATCTTACACAAATCTGGTATTATAAATTTACTGGCATTATAATTGAACTTATTTAAACAAACATTAAAAAATTATAATTATGTCAGATAATTTAAATAAAAAAGGCTCGAGAGACGGTAAATTGATCAGCCTTACTCAGGATTGGGAAGTAAAATATTGGGCAAAAACGCTTGCCTGTAGTGTTATGGAGTTAACTAACGCTGTTAAAAATGTTGGTCACTCAGCAGAACGCGTAAGGGATTTCTTAAGAGGCGGTGGCAATATCTCTTTAGTTTAATCATCTTATGTATTCCTTCTCATATATGGGAAATAGCTCTACATTAATTTCTTATTAAAAATATCAGTCATTCTTATTGTCCTGATATTACTCGTTTCGTGTAATTATTTACCTGTTGGCACAAAACTTGAAACCGTTTATTTTAAATTTTAATATGAGAACAATTAAACCATTTATTTTAACCGTTACATTTTCTTTAATGATCATTTTTTTATCTTTTTGCAATAGCGATAAAGACCCAACAGATCCTGAAAATGCAAAACTAAAGCAAGAAATTCTTCCAAAAGGGAAAAACGAGAATTATGGCGGAAATGACACTTTAACTGTTGGACAGTCAGATTCTATTTCAAAACAATAATTTAAGATTATTCTTCTTTCAATTCCTTCTCTTCCTTTTTGATCTCAACTCCTTCTTTTTTGATCTCTATCCTTATCCTGAAAAAAAGACTCATATAGATATTCGCGATCCAGATCAGTGCAAAGCCGGCAATAAGATAGCCACGCCAATCATCAAATATTAATTGATACCTGGTAATCAGTAAAAACAAGGCCGTAACGTAAAAACTAAAACAATATTCGCAGGTAAAAATGTAAAAGAATTTTCTTGTAAGAATAAATTTTTTTTCTTTGCTGCATTTAATACAGTATTCTCTCGGTTCCCTAAAAATCTCTTCATGCGTTACCGTCCATGCCACACAAGCAATTGGTAAAGCGAGAATAAAAAGGTGTATGACCTGAGACGCAAGATCCATTGTGTAAATTTTAAACCTTTCATTTTAATTTAGAATCTGGTTAATGATGCTGATCATCACCGGGCGAGCCAATACTTTTAACTGAATCGGGATTGGGTGTATTTATATTACCCGCCTTGACCGATGTATCCAAATTCGGATAAGGTTCCACAGTTGGGTCCTTATCAGTATTCGACTGACAACTTAAAAAAATAACATTAATTATTATTGCCAAAAATAAATTTAATTTTTTCATGCAATTATACTTTTAAAATATCACCACAAATTAAATGCCAGTGGCTTAATTAAGCCACGGCGATTGCTGTGGCTTTTTATTATGCTTATTAATTATTTATGGGTTATCTGTAGTAGCATCTTGTGCAAGTTCAACATCATCAGGCATTTTTTCAAGATCTTTATCTAATGCGTATAATGAAGCG
>JBDSFC010000225.1:0-2742 GCA_039919745.1 Bacteroidia bacterium
GTAATTGCTTGCGGATCGCGTTTATGGATCTTATACGAGGCGTAAGCAACACAAGGTGCTGTATTTCTCCGCGAAGGCTCGCACAAAATATTTTCTTTTGGTAAATTGGGTAATTGTTTGGAAACAAGTTCTTCATAAGCGTTGCTGGTAACTATATAGATATTTTCTTTTGGGCACGCTTTAAGCATTCTTCTGTAAGTATCCTGTAATAAAGAATGCCCTGTACCAAGAATATCTAAAAATTGTTTTGGATGTTGTGTAGTACTCATAGGCCAAAATCTTGTACCCACACCGCCTGCCATTATTATTGCGTAATGATGATTCATAGTATATATGCAGCACAAAAATAGAAAATTATGGCGGTTATTTGGTTAAAAAGTTGTAATAACTATTTTATTCCAATAAATTAACGTATCTTTGCCTCGTCTTAAAAATCCTCCCGCCATTTTTGTTTGGCAATGTACATTAACTGCGGGGTGTTTTTAGCAGTTAATGTATAAATTAAAACAATTAAAATGACTTTTCAAGAAATTGGTCTTAACGACGACCTTATAAAAGCCGTTACCGATCTGGGTTTTACAACTCCGACACCCGTTCAACAACAAACAATTCCATTATTAGCAAAAGAACCAACCGACCTTGTAGCACTGGCCCAAACGGGTACAGGTAAAACAGCGGCTTTTGGTTTGCCAATATTAAATTTAATTAATTGTGATAATAAAACAGTGCAGGCTTTAATTTTAGCGCCAACCCGCGAATTATGCATGCAAATCACCAACGATATTAAAAACTACGGTAAATATATGCGTGGTTTTGGTGTTACTGCTATTTATGGTGGTGCGCGTATTGATGGTCAAATTAAAGATATTAAAAAAGGTGTTCAGGTGGTAGTTGCTACCCCGGGCCGTTTAATTGATATGATCGAGCGTCGTGTTATTAATTTAAACACAGTTAAAATTGTTGTTTTAGATGAGGCTGATGAAATGTTAAACATGGGTTTTAAAGATGATTTGGATATTATCTTAAAAGAAACTCCGAAAGAAAAAAACACATGGTTGTTTAGCGCAACAATGCCTAGAGAAGTAGAGCGTATCTCAAAAAATTATATGTCTAACCCTGTTGAAATAAGCACAGGTAAAAAGAACGAAGGTGCCGATAATTTAGAGCATATTTATTACCAGGTTCAAAGCCGTGATCGTTATTTAGCATTAAAACGTGTTGCAGATTATTATCCTGAAATTTTTGGTATTGTATTTTGCCGTACTAAAGCAGAAACACAAGAAGTTGCCGATTCGTTAATTAAAGATGGTTACAGTGCAGATGCATTGCATGGCGATCTTTCTCAAAGTCAGCGTGATTTTGTGATGAAACGTTTCCGTAGCCATACTTTACAAATGTTGGTTGCTACAGATGTTGCAGCGCGTGGTATTGATGTAAGCGATGTAACACACGTTATCAATTACAATTTACCCGAAGATGTTGAGAATTACACGCACCGTACCGGTCGTACAGCCCGTGCAGGTAAATCAGGTATTGCAATCGCAATTATTACTTCAAAGGATAGCGGCAAAATAAAAGATATCGAGCGCATCATTAAAAAGAAATTCGAGAAAAAAGATGTTCCTAATGGCTTGGATGTTTGTGAGAAACAATTATTTAATTTAGTTCATAAATTACATAATGTAGAAGTAAAAGATGAGGAGATCGAAAGTTTTTTACCTGCTATTTATGAAGAATTAAAAGAGCTCAGTAAAGAAGAATTAATTAAACGTTTCATTAGTGAAGAGTTTAACCGTTTCCACGAATATTATCAGAATGCCCCGGATCTTAATATCCAAAAAGGAGCAGTTGACGGTGCTTTTGGAAGTGGCCGTACAACCCGTTTCTTTGTAAACATGGGTTCTATGGATGGCTTTAACATCAATAGCTTAAAAGACTTTTTAGCAGACAGTGTTAAAGTTCATACACGTATGATTTTTAATATTGATGTAAAAAGCAGTTTCTCTTTCTTTGAAACGGAAAGTAAATTAGTAGATGAGTTTTTAGCGTTAAACTCTAAAGAGCTTGAATTTAATAACCGTAAAATATCATTAGAGGTTAGTAACCGTAAAATGAAAGATGGTGGTAGCGAAAGAAGCAGTTATAAAGGTGGTGGCGGTGGCTACAAAGGTAATGACAAACGCGAAGGCGGTGGTGGTTACAAAAGTGGTGGCGGAAGCGGTTACAAAAGTGGCGGTGGCGGTTACAAAAGCGGCGAAAAACGCGAAGGCGGATTTAAACGTCCAAGAACATCATCAGGTGGAAATTCAGAAAAATCTTTTAGTCGTAGCAGCGATAAAAGTACTGGTGGTGAGAAAAAATCTTACGGTAGTAGAAGTAGTGAAGGTGGCGAAAAGAAAAAAACATTTGGTAAAAGTAAATTCAGAGATTAATCAGAAAAATAACTCTTTAGCATATGCCTAAAATTTCTAAAAAAGCAACGGTTATGCCTGCATCGCCAATTCGTAAATTGGTGCCATTTGCAGAAACCGCTAAAAAGAAAGGTGTAAAAATTTATCATTTAAATATCGGGCAACCGGATATTGTAACACCTCCTTCTTTTTTAAATGCGGTTAAAAACGCAGATATCAAAGTTCTTGAATATAGCCATAGTGCGGGAAACGAAAGTTACCGAAAAAAATTATGCGGTTATTATAAAGAGTATAATATCAATATTGATCATAATGAAGTGATCATTACCTG
>JBDSFC010000264.1:0-5766 GCA_039919745.1 Bacteroidia bacterium
AACTGTTTTATGATATATCAACCCTCCCCACCTGTTCCATACATATAAATCATAACCTGTTGCGTTATATGCAGGGCATTGCCCTAAAGAAGGTGCTGTAGGGCCAAATTCTAAAATTCTAAATACATCATTTACATTATCTCCGTTTGGAGTAAATGCATTTGATGTAATTAAAGGTGTAAAAGGGCCAAACGCTCCGCCTGTGTGCCAGGCGCTGGCGGTTTTAGATATACATGGGCTTGAAACATATACTGTATACAAAGTTGAATCAGCATCGGATGCATAAATAGATTGGCCATTTTGCCCATTACTCCAGTTAAATGAAAAATAAGATAACATTGCATTGTAATCTGCCTGAGAAAGTGCATCACCATTACAATCGGTTAAACCTATATCAGCTGTTATTTTTGTTCTACAGCAACCTTCTTTTTCGGTTTTTATCTTTAGTGAAAAATTTGAAAACAAAAGAACTTTAATTTCCTGTGAGCTTGTACAACCAAATTCATCTGTTACATTTAAAGTAAATGTTGCATTTCCGGGAGGATTTACAAATGAAATACTATTTCCGTGTGGTGTAATTGAATAAGGAAAAGTTATAGGATTTACAGCCCAATTATAAGTATACAGTGGATTATCTTTTGGCCCAACATATTGTATTTGTGAGTTGCCACAGCACATTACCACATCGGGTATTTCCGGTACATTCGGGCATCGGACAAATATTAACTGTGTTGTTTCATTCCAACCGGTACACGAACTTGAAACTGCAAGTTTTACTCTGTAATATGTATTACATTTTAAAGTGCCTCCATGCGCCTGGATAAAAGCTCCAATATCCATTGTGCCTGCCGCTCCTAAAAAAGACTGGTAATACTCAGTTCCAATTGGTGTCCATGAAGTATTGGATTCCTGGATAGACCAAAAATAACCAGTCTCAAGAGTTGATGCAGAACCATCGGCTATTAAAGGAGATCCTAAGCAAACATCATTATCAATTGTAAAACTTGGAATCGCATCATTGTTTTCGCAAAGAGCATCAATGTACGCGTATCCATAATGTCCGCCTTGCGCACAATCTCTTGCCTGAAAAAGAATAGAAACAGTTTGGCCAACATAATTACTCAGATCTATACATTGTGTTGTCCAGTTTCGCCATAAAACACCTGCTGGCCCCGACGCAAAATAAGGACTACTTGGCGAGGCAGCAAATGAGCCAGAGTTGATCATATTACCTAAGGTTGCCCAGCCCGTCCAACTTGAAGTTTTATATATCATATATGAAAATGAAGGCTGTTGCGCAGCAGCATGCCCTGGTTCTTGCAAAACTAATGCATATCTGAAACCAAAATTTTTATTTGCGTTGGTAACTACAAAAGTATATTTTAATAAATCTGCCTCTGCATTTGTTGAAGAGTTGCCTAACCTTATAGAATAAGCGCCCTGGTTTACAACAGGCAATGTAGTTCCTCCTAAAATTGGATCAAAGCCGGCAGTCATTATAGTATGCCTGCCGGGAGAAAGGCCATACACATTAGATGAAAAATTTACATTACCGCTTGCACTAACATTATTTGTAGCAGCCGACCAGTTTGAAAAATTGCCAAGCTCAACGTTTCCGTTAAAACAATCTGTTTGTGCATTTACTGATA
This sequence comes from Bacteroidia bacterium, assembly GCA_039919745.1. GTDB lineage: Bacteria > Bacteroidota > Bacteroidia > B-17B0 > Aurantibacillaceae > Aurantibacillus. The sequence goes on from JBDSFC010000264.1 coordinate 1,650, forward strand.
TAGAACACAAAAAGATAATGCAAATAAATATATGTTGTTTGAGTTTTTTCATAATAATTTTTTATTAAATAAATTTTTAACGAATAATAACGAGTTTTTCAGAGTCATATGCTGCGCCATTAACAAGTAATTGCACCGAATAATTTCCGGGAGAGATCTCACTTAGCTTAACCAAATGCTTTTTTATTCCAGCCTCTTGTGTTCCAAGTTTTTTTATCTGAACGTCTTGCCCAAGAGTATTTGTTATCTTTAGTTCAACGTTAGAAGATTTATTTTTTAAATAGATTTCTAAAGTTATTTCGTCTTTTGCAGGAGTGGGATATGCTTTTATAATATTATAATTAATCAGATCGTTTTTTATTTGCTTGTTTAAAAACGTTTTTGTTTCAGATAATTCGTTCATTCCAACTGTTATTACTTTTTCAACAACAGATAAAATAAGTTTTGGTGTCTCTTCAGGAGAATACCAATTGCTTGTAATGGAATAAACATATCTTTCCATTGCATCATCTTTTTCGTGGAGCAGGATTTTTTGGGTTTTTATAGCCGATTTAAACTCTTTTTCGCCTAAAATAAGAGTGCCTATTCCAATAGTGGTTTCGGTTTCTCCGTTTATTTTATAGCGATCCAAAATAGAAATATCCTGCATTTGCCCGGTACCAATTAATAAACTATCCATACTAATTAGTGGCACAGCAAAATTGGTTATTGGCAATGCATTATATAATTCTTCAGATTTTATTTTCCAATTATTATTCTTTCCGTTGCTTCTTGCTGCAGATTCAATATCATTTTTATATTCGTTAACCCTTTCCTTTGATTCTTCTTGATTTTTTGAATGCTCCTGAAGGCCTTTATTAACGGGTAAATCAGACTGTGCTTTAGTTGAAAATACGCTCCCCAATGCTAAAGACAAAGTGACTAAAAATAGTTTTTTCATGGTGTATGTTTTTTGCTTACAACAAATTAAAAGCAAAAAAATACTTTGTGGAAGAATAAAGCTACTTGCGGTTGTTTTTTTAAAACAGCCGGTTGCTTATCCAAATAAGTGGTTTATAAAAGATAACCAATAGTTGTTGGATGAATGATAAAGAAGTGGTGCTGATATATTTTATCTGTTCAATTGTACATGTCCGCAATAAATTTTTTTCTTGACTTCTTTCGTATAAGCAACGTTATGCGTGAACCAATGTTTCTTCTTATCAAAAGAAATATGAGCTATTGGTATTTCCAAAGCTTTTTTATTTAATTTAAGGGCTTCGTGCTCGTCTATTAATTCTGTGTCGAACTGGAATTTATAAAACCCATCATGCTCTTGCGCCAGTTTTGTATCCACACTTACCAGTCTTGGAATATATCCGTCTTTTAAAATACGTACCGTGTACCAGCCGTTCTTTTTAAGATTAAATTTAAAAACAGTATTCCCCTTAATTACCTTTGTTTCAATAATCGTATTATCACTGATCAACGAAACAGTATATACATTAGAAGAGGTTATTTTCATTTTCAGGATCTTCCCGCTCAATTGGAGACAAGAAGTGGTATTAGGAGTTTTAGCCAACGAAACAGATGTGCACCCTAAGCTAAGGAAGATTATTATTAAATACTTTTTGATTAATTTTTTCATGACTTTTTGTTTTTATCACAACAAAATTCGGAATAAATCACGTATTTAATCTTGTTACTTCTTTTTCAAATATACATATGTAAGATTTTGGTAATTTTTGCTGGAGAAAAGGATTGCTCCAGTGAAAAAGCCTTAGTTTTATATAATAAAAAATCCCGGTGCTAAAAAAGCAACCGGGATCTCTCTTTTGTGTTTAGTAATATTATTCTTTAATTATTTTAAGTGTTTTGTTTCCACTATTTCCTTTTATATTAATATAATAAACTCCTTTTGCGAGCTCTGAAGTGTTAACTGAACCAACACCATTAATTGTTTTTACAATTATTAATTGTCCTAAAGTGTTAAATACCTGTGCGCTTATCATTTCGCCGGCAATAACATTTAACTCTTCTTTAAATGGATTTGGATATACCATTACTTCATAACTTGTATTTGCAAGTTGATTAACACCTGTACAGGTTGAAACCGATTGCGTTATCACAGCAGAAGCAGAACAAGGGCCATTGTTACCATTAACAGTATAAGTAGTGGTTACTGACGGACTAACAACATTAACAGAAGTTGTTGCGCCTGTGCTCCAGCTATATGTACTTGCACCGCTAGCAGTTAAATTAACCGGTGAGCCACTGCAAATAATACTTGCTGATGTAACTGCTGATACAGATGCGCTATTATTAACCATTGCTACTGTTGAAGAAGAAGGTGCACAAATACCGTTTGAAATGGTCCATTGGAAAACATTTATTCCAGCGCCTAAAACTGTTACCGCGCTTGTAGGAGAGTTTGAATTAGTAATACTACCTGAACCTGATAATAAAGACCAGTTACCTGTACCAACAGTTGCCGTATTACCATTTAAATTACCAGATGTGCTACACAATGTTTGTGATGCACCAGCACTTGAATTTGTTGGCAAATTATCTACATAAATATAAACAATAGAAGAATTAAAACAAGCTCCATTGGTTATATTCCATTGGAAAATATTTGTTCCAAACCCAACATTCGTTATTGTTGAGTTCCCTTGATTTGGATTAGTAATGGTTCCTGTACCAACTAATGTTGACCAGGTACCCACACCTGCTGTAGGTGTATTACCTGCAAGTGTTGTAGTAGGATTGCTTATACATAATGTTTGATTTGGCCCGGCACTGGCTAAAACTCCTGAAGAAACAGCAATGCTTATAGTTTTAGTTCCTGAACAAGATCCGTTTGTTCCATTAACTGTATATGTTGTATTAGAAGTTGGGGTAACTACTAAAACTGCACCTGTTGGTCCGGTGTTCCATGTATAAGACGTAGCGCCGCTTGCATTTAAAGTAGCAGAGTTGCCTGAACAAATAGTTGTTGAAGGATTGGCAGAAATGTTTATACTGATACCCGAGCCAATTGTTACACTAACGGTTTTGGTATTGGTGCAACCTAAAGATGTACCGGTTACAGTATATGTTGTATTAACAGGAGGTGAAACAGTAATTACAGATGTAGTAGCTGTTGTGCTCCACGAATAAGTATTTGCGCCAGTAGCAATTAAAGTAGCAGTTCCTGCAGGGCAAATGGTTGCATTGTTTACAGATACTGTTGGTATTGGGTTCGCAATTACACTAATAGTATTTGATGCGTTACAAATGCCTGCCGTACCTGTAACGGTATATACAGATGTACTTAAAGGAGTAACCGTTTTAGTAGGTCCTGTTCCTCCTCCGCTCCATGTATAAGTTGTAGCGCCTGTTGCAGTTAATGTACTTGAACTACCAACACAAACCGCTGTTGGACTTGCCGAAACGTTAATTGTTGGAGGTGTAACTACAAAAACACTAACGGTTTTGGTGTTGTTGCAACCGGTTGCGTTAGAGCCAACTAATGTATACGTTGTTGTTGAACTAGGAGTAACTGAGTACGTTGTACCTACAAAATTACCTGGATTCCATGTATATGTAGTTGCGCCGGTTGCACTTAAATTTGTACCACCACCTAAACATACCGAAGGTGAGGCGGCTGTAGCAACTACAGTTGGGTTAGGATTTACCAATAAAGTAAGTGTTTTTGTTCCCGTACAAGTTCCACTTGCCCCATTTACTGTGTAAGTAGTAGTCAAACTTGGTGTAACAACAATATTTGATCCAATTAAAGCTCCGGGATTCCATGTATAAGTTGTTGCGCCGCTGGCCGTTAAAGTGCTTGGGGCACCAGAACAAATTACTGTTGGCGAAGCCGATGTGTTAATTGTTAAACCAGTTCCTATTGTTACACTAACGGTTTTGGTACTTGTGCAACCTAACGGACCAGTACCTGTAACGGTATACGTAGTATTTGTTGGTGGTGAAACAGTAATAGCAGAACCGGTTGCAGCTGTGCTCCACGTATATGTAGTTGCACCGCTTGCAGTTAATGTAGCAGTACCGGCTGGGCAAATGGTTGTATTATTTACGGTAATAGTTGGTGTAGGATTCATAGACACCTGAACTGTTTTTGTTCCGGAACATCCGC
>JBDSFC010000088.1:0-3869 GCA_039919745.1 Bacteroidia bacterium
GTGCCAGGAGCGATGATGAGTATGTTGAATATTTCATGTATCAATGAAGCGATAAATGAAAGAAAATATACAAATCCTGCCCAAATATTAAATCACGCACGTAACCGCATAATTGAGTCTTTATCGCAAGATGGTAGCCTTGAAGGAGGAAAAGACGGTATGGATTGTAGTTTGGTGATCTTTGATTTTAAAAATAAAAAACTGAATTATGCTTCAGCAAATAATCCTGTTTGGATAGTAAGAAAAACCGAGAACGGTCATGAATTGATAGATCTTAAATCAGACAGGATGCCTGTTGGAAAACACGAGAGGGATAATGTGCCGTTCAACGAACAAACAATAGATCTACAAGTCGGCGATGTTGTTTATACATTAACGGATGGTTTTGCGGATCAGTTTGGTGGAGCAAAAGGAAAAAAATTCAAATACAAACCTTTGCAGGATTTTTTAATTAAACATGTTGAAGAAGGAATGAACGATCAAAGACAAAAACTGGAAACAGCTTTTGAGAACTGGAGAGGAAATCTTGAACAGGTCGATGACGTATGTATAATTGGAGTGAAAATATAAAAGGGAACTATTAGTTGTGGAATATACATTTATGAGAATTAGTTTATCAAAAGCAATAATTTGCTTAGTATTTATAGGAATAAACTTTTCAGATTTTTCTCAAACCAAAAAAAAAGAAGATAGTTTACTACTGGTTCTTAAAACGCAAAAAGATACTGCCCGTATTTCGACACTTCTTAGATTAGCTATTATTCATGCAAGGGATACAACCATCGTACCTTTAAATTATTTGCAGGAGGCCTATAATCTTGCAAAAACCTCGGGCGACAAAAAACATTCGGGCGATTATTTTATGGCCCTTGCAAAATATAAAGAATCAAAAGGTGATTTTGACGCGGTTGTAAAACAGTATAATGAAGCCACAAAAATGTATAATGAAGCTAATTATGTTCCGGGACAAATTGAAGCCAATTATACTAACGGTATATGGCATGCCAGGAATGATAAATTCCGATTGGCAAATCCTTTATTTTTAAGAGCATCGCAATTGGCCCGCGCTTCAGATAATACAAAAGCGTTTGCACTCAATCTTTACTTTTACGCTAAAACATTTCAATCGTTGGGAGAAAATATTCCTGCTTTAAAATTTTATAAACTAGCTCTTGATATATACGTTCAACGTAAAGATTCAGATGGTATCGCAAAGAGTTATAATGCCTTGGGAGGCAGTTATAAAGAGATCAATGATTTTACAAATGCTATTGATTGTTATGTAAAAGCACAAAAGATCTATCAACCCATGGGCCGGAAAAAAGATTATGCCGGCTGTCTTGTTAATATTGGGAATGTTTATCTTAATTTGCCAAACGAAGAAAAAGCGTTGGAAAATTATTATGACGCAGAAAAAATATTAATAGAGATAAACGATGTAGAATATCTTGCAAACGTGCGGCACAATATTGGAAATATTTTGATGGACCAGGGAAAATTAGATCTTGCACTAGAAAAATTTCAACAGACTAAAGTAGTGTTCCAGCAAATTGGTCATACAGAACATTATGCTGTTTGTCTTGGCTCCATCGCTGAAATTTATTTCAGAAAAAAACAATACGAAAAGGGTTTGGCATTGGTGGTTGAAGCACTCGCGCTTAAGCGGGAATCGGGCGACCAGGACGGGATTTGCCGTTACCTGATACAGGCCGGAAATTTTTATTATAACACGGATAGAAATAAGGAAGCAACATTAAATTACGAAGAAGCTTTGGGAATCGCGAGAAAAACAGGACTTGTAACGCATGAGCTAAGTGCATTAAAAAGCTTAGGAATGCATCTTGAACGTTTGGGTGATTACAAAGCATCGGCAGACTATTATAAACAATACGCTGACCTGAAGGATACCACTTTCAAAAAAGAAAGTACGCAAAAAATTGCCGAGATGGAAGCGCTTTACAAAAATGAAAAGCAGGCGTCAGAAATTGCAGTATTAAATCAGCAAAAAGAAGCACAGGAAAACGAAATAAAAATGAATAGCCTGCAAAAAAACATTTTGTTTGGTGGATTGGTTTTAATTTTGTTGATCGCATTTTTACTTTTTAACCGTTACCGTTTAAAACAACGTTCTAACTTACAATTACAATCTGCCTATAATGAGATACAGGTTAACAGAGATGAGATTTCACTTCAGCGAAAAGAAATAATGGATAGTATTCATTATGCCAAACGTATACAAGAAGCAATCTTACCTCCGGAAGGACAATTAAATAATTATTTTTCAGAACATTTTATTTTTTATCTCCCTAAGGCTATTGTAAGTGGCGATCTGTATTGGTTCTCAAAAGTAAAAGATACAGTAATGATTGCTGCTGTTGATTGTACCGGGCATGGTGTGCCGGGAGCGTTTATGAGCGTTATGGGCGTTAATCATTTAAACTATATTGTAAATGATAAACAGATCACAAACCCCGCAAATGTATTAACTGAACTTGATCAAACTATTTTCTCTTCTTTTGCAAAAGAAAACACCGATAAAAGTATCCAGGATGGAATGGACATGGCCTTATGCGCTATTCATTTGGAAAGTAATGTGCTGAATTTTTCCGGAGCACAACGCCCGCTTATACATATCAGGAATGGCGTTGTTACAGAGTTAAAGGCTGCAAAAGCGAGTATAGGCGGTTATATTAATGACAAGAAAATATTTTTTAATGATAGTATCCAATTACAAAAAGGTGATTGTATTTATATTTTTACAGATGGATACGCTGATCAATTTGGTGGGCCAAGAGGAAAAAAATTCAAGTACAAACAATTGTTGGAAATGATCTGTCAAAATGCCCATGAACCAATGGAACTACAAAAACAAATACTGGCAGATGCTTTTAATAAATGGAAAACCTGGCAATCATCTCCTAACCAAGGAGGCCTTGAACAGGTAGATGATATTTGCATTATCGGTATTCGTGTTTAACTATTAAATAATTGATCTATATTTGTAATACAAATGAAAAAGAGTTTAGTCCTGTTAATGATCCTTTTAAGTGTTTTGTCTTGTAAAAAGAAAAAAACAGCCACTCAGGCAGAGTTGGATGAAAAAATCATTACAGATTATATTTCTTCCAATAACTTAAATGCTACGGCAAGTGGAAGTGGTTTGTATTATGTTATTTCAAGCCAGGGAACAGGAATACAACCAAATGCTAACTCTAACGTTACAGTTAATTACAAGGGTATGTTAAAAGACGGTTCTGTTTTTGATCAAACCGCTACAGCTGGTGCCACTTTTAATTTGGGCTCAGTAATAAAAGGCTGGAAAGAAGGTATGCAATATTATAAGAAGGGTGGGAAAGGTATATTATTAATTCCATCTGCTCTTGGTTATGGAGCGCAGGCTACAGGTAGTATTCCAGCCAATTCAGTTTTGATATTTAACATTGAGCTCTTAAATGTTAATTAAGTTTAGATTTTTCTAAAAATAGCCTTCAACAATTTTATTCGGGCTTTTGGCTATTAATAATTCCTTATCAGCGAAATAACAAAAGCTTTCTTTTAATTATAAAGTATCTTTATTATGATAAGAATAGATGCCATTATGGGAGATTCTTTAAAAATAAAGATAAATGATATTATAATTTCTTATGATGATCATGGTATAGGGGAGCATCCTGTTATTTTTATTCATGGATTTCCTTTTAATAAAGAATGCTGGCAACCACAGGTAAATTTTCTTAAACAAACACAGCGTGTTATTGCATATGATATTCGTGGTTTTGGAAATTCAGAGTCAAATGATGAAAAGGAAAGTATTTCGTTATTCGCCAACGACCTCATAAAGTTTATGGATGCACTTGGTATTAAAAAAG
>JBDSFC010000367.1:0-5160 GCA_039919745.1 Bacteroidia bacterium
AACACCAAGGTTATATTTTATTTTTTTATTGTCCCTGTCTTTTTTTAGTTCGGCCTTATAAATTGGAATGGCCATCAAATAATTTTTATGCTTAAAATGCTCGTGCGCATCATCAATATCTTTTTTCTTACTTACAGTAGACTGCGAAAAAAGATTCATGCCAAAGCACAGGAAAACAAGTATGCCGAAAAAATTTTGTTTCATTTTGGGAGGACTAATATAATAAAATATTAATAAAACATCATTTTTTTTGAGACAATTTAAAAAGCTCGTCTTTTTCCTTTTTAGTTAAGCTATCATACCCGCTTTTTGAAATTTTATCCAATATTTCGTTCATAACCTGTTCAGAATCTTTCTGTTTGCTACCCGAACCGCTATTATTACTTACAATTTTCATCTTTTTCCTTCTTGAGAATATATTCATGTTAAAAAGGTCAATGCCATTCTTTAAATTATAGCCATACAAAATGCCAAATAAAGCCCCACCAACGTGTGAGATCTTACCGCCAGTGTTAACTGAGAGGTCGATAAGCGTACTTACTACAAAGGTAATAAGGTAAAAATATTTGTAGGGAAGTTCAAACACGCCAAACAAATAAACCTTGTAATTGGGTGAATATACGGCCATAACACCACCAACACCTAATACTGAAGCAGAAGCGCCCAGCAACAAGGCATTGCCAAAGGAAGCCGGAAATAATAAACCTAAAATTAACACAAATGCGCCACCACACAAACCGCTCATTACATATACATAAAGCATTTTCTTTTGTCCGAGAATAGTAAAAAATATTTGCGATGTAAAATAAAATAGCACCATGTTCCAAAAAATATGGCCAAGGTTAGCATGTGTGAACATGTAGGTAAAAATTGTCCAGAATTTATAAAGAAAAACATAACCACCTATTGGTAAGGCCAGGTAATTGAGCAATGGCAGGTGAGACAGGTTACCAACGATATTAACTGTTAAAAAAATAGCAACGTTAATAATAATGATCTGGGTTAGAATGCCTTGCTGCTGAAAGTTATATTTTATCTTTTCAAAAAAGTTCATATATCAATAAAAATGTTGCTTGTCTTTACGCCAGATTAAAACAATAATTATACCTACAATCAAACCGCCAATATGAGCAAAATGGGCAACGTTATCTCCAGGGTTACTTCTTAAGCCGGAAAACAATTCAAAAGCACCATATGCAATAACCAACCACTTTGCTTTTACGGGAATAAAGAAATAAAGATACAGCATTTGGTTAGGAAATAACATGCCAAAAGCGCCAAGTAACCCGAATAATGAGCCTGATGCACCAACTATTACATGTTCATTTAATGATTGGTTTTTATAGTCTAATAAAAATTGTGAGGCCAGGCTAAGTGCCCTCGGCGAATTTTCCTGAACCGCTTTATTATACTGCTGTACGAAAGTATCATAAATACCAAAATTTCCGTGACTAAGACTATTTTGAAATTCTGATGTGTTTAAAAAATTATTGATGGATTCTCCATTTAAATTATTTTGAACAAGCTCTATAGAATCTATAAATGGTGCAACTGAAAAATAAATTACCACATATTGAGCCAGAGCAGCGCCTAAACCGGTTAATATATAAAAGATCAGGTAACGCTTTGGCCCCCAGGTCTGCTCTAGCACCTGGCCAAAAATATACACGGCAAGCATATTAAATAGTATGTGCGAAAAATCGCTGGTACTATGCATAAATATGTAAGTGATAAATTGATGGGGTTTAAATTGTGGGGCTTGGTAATAATGTAAACCTAAATATTCCGTAAGATCAATGCCTTGAGTTTTTATTAAAACCATGGTTAAAAGATACATTATCACATTTATGATAATGATATTTTTGGTTACCACGGGCAAACCACCAAAGCCACCGGGCCTGTATTGATTATTAAAATTCATTTATTTTTTAAAAAACTTTTCTATATCAGAATAATCCACTTCCATCATAATAGATTTTCCGGATGCAGTATGTAATGGGTTTTCACAATTCATTAAATGTTCCAGTATCAATCTCATTTCCTGCTCATCCAATTGCTTGCCGTATTTAATGCAAGTATTATAAGCAATGGCACGGCAGAGATTATCATGTTTTTCTATTTTACTATCTATGGTATTTATTTTAAATGTTTCTAAAATACCTTCAATTGTTTCAATGATCTTAAAATCTTTCAGATCGCTTGGTGTTCCATTAATAACAATACTGTTCTTACCAAACACATCAAAATCAAAACCTAATATTTTAAATTCTTCTTTCAGGTCTTTCATTAATGTAAAATCGTTGGCGCTTAACTCTATTTGTTCCGGAAAAAGCAATTGCTGAGATGCAATTTTAGTTTCGGGTTTTGTTCTTAAATAATGTTCGTAAACAATTCGTTCATGCGCCCTTTGCTGATCTACTATTAAAACGTTTTTATTGTAAGTAGTAACAATGTATTTTTGATTTAGTTGGAAAAAGATAAAATTTATTGCTTCACTTTTTAATTCTTCAAGAGCGTTTTGTTGCGTTTCTGAAGAAGTAACAAGCGTGTTTTCCTGCGTATTTTTAAAGCCTTCAAACATGGTTTCCCAATGTTGTTTATTTGCTTTTTGCAATGGATTTTCAGTTGGTGTTGATGTAGAAGAATTAAAAGGATTGTAATTTTGATTATAACTTACTTTTGGTTGTGTAAGAATACGGTTCTCTGATTGTGCGTCCAAACTTACGCTCATCTCGGAATCAAAATCAAGCGATGGTCCTACATTTGCCTTACCCAACGCACGTTTGATGGAGCTTACCAGTAACATATAAACCGCTTTATCATCAGTAAATTTTACTTCCGTTTTAGTTGGATGAATATTGATATCAATATTTTTTGGATCCATTTCTAAAAACAAAAAATATCGTGGATGAGATTGGTAAGTAATTAATTCTTTATAGGCTTCGTAAATAGCATGATTTAAAAAAGGGTTTTTTACAAAGCGATTATTTACAAAAAAATATTGCTCTTTGCGTGTTTTTATTGCCGCTTCGGGTAAACTCACGTAACCACGGATCTTAACAAAATTAGTGTCTTCACTAATTGTAACAAGTTCTTTTTGAATATAACTTCCTATTAAGGATTTTATGCGTTGCATTAAATTTCCGGGACGCAGATTTAAGATCTCATTTCCATTACTTTGAAAAATAAAATGGATATCCGTGTGCGGAATTGCAACGCGTTCAATTTCATCAATAATATGCTTTTGCTCTACCTGGTCGTTCTTCAAAAAATTCCGGCGGGCAGGCACATTAAAAAACAGATTTTTAATTATAAAACTGGTTCCGGTTGCGCACTGGCACTCGGTTTGGGCTATAAATTTACCGCCTTCAATTTCAATATGTTGTCCTACAAGATCGTCTTCTTTTTTTGTTTTTAATTCTACCTGTGCAATGGCGGCAATACTTGCCAAAGCCTCGCCTCTAAAACCCTTGGTGGTTAAAGCAAAAAGATCGTCAGCGTTATTTATCTTAGAAGTAGCATGCCTTTCAAAGCACATTCGGGCATCAAAAGGGTTCATGCCTTTGCCGTTATCAATTACCTGGATCAATGATTTTCCAGCGTCTTTTATAATTAATTTTATCTGGGTTGCACCTGCGTCAATAGCATTTTCAAGCAGCTCTTTTACAACACTGGCAGGTCTTTGTACTACTTCTCCTGCGGCAATTTGGTTGGCTACATGGTCTGGAAGAAGTGCTATGGTATTATTTGACATAAATTCTCTCAAAAGTAACGAATATAAGCGTTTATTCTACTTTTCTAAACAGCTAAACTTATCCAAAAATTTAAAAAAGGCACTCACTCAGTGAGTCCTTTTATTGCCTAAAGATATTTGTTAAAAACCTGTTAATAATTATATTTTTTACTACATTTATCCAAATTTAAAAATACCGATATGAAAGTTTTTATGAATTGTATACTTTTTTCTTTATTTTTTTTAACTTTTTCCGGGTTAAAAGGTCAGGAACTTGAATCTGTATCACAAAACAACGATGTGTTAAAAGCCTTCATTAATAAAAACTCAATTGCCCTAAAAAGCGTTCAAAAAAATTCGCTAAAAAATCCGGATGCAATAAGTGCAGAAGGCTTTAAAGAACTTTTAAAATTGCAACTAATATCTGTTAAACAATACCATGCCAATAAGGCTGTAAGCACAACCGCAGCTTCTAAACTACGCGAAGAAAGTATCAGTTTTTTATCCAAAAACGCAGCTGGCTCTGTTGATTTTTTTAAACTAACCAATGAAGAAAAGTTAAATCTTACAGCTCAGGCACCTCTTTCTGACACCAATAGCTATTTTTCTGAAACCGAACTAAAAGCTATTGATTCTATCAATGGCAAAGACCCTGCCCTTTTTAACGCTTTTACCATTACGATCCAATAAACATTAGAGATTAAATTTATATAAATTATTATGCGTCAATTTAAAATTATTCTGCACGTTTTTGCACTATTATTGGTGTTTCAAACCATAGGCTATTCACAAACAACGTGCCCGGCACCAAGTATTAATGCGCAGGCAGGAACTGGTCCAAGCACAACTATTTGTTCTGGTCTTTGTGCCAATTTAACCGCAACAGTTGTTCCGGTAAATTCAACTACAAGTTATTCAGTAGCCGCAATTCCTTATGCGCCGTTTGCCTATGTAGGCGGAACTTCTCCAGTTGGCCCTGTTGATGACGTTTGGAGCAATGTATTAAACATTGGTTTTAACTTTTGTTATTTTGGAAATAATTTCAATCAGCTTTTAGTTGGTACAAATGGCGAGATTACTTTTAGCACTGCTAATGCAACTCTTGGTGAAAATTTTACGGTCAATAATATATTACCAAATTTAACAGAGCACCCGGGTAATACTATTTGCGGATCATACAGAGACATTGACCCTTCAGTTGGAGGTATTGTAAGAACTTATACAACCGGTGTTGCGCCTTGTCGCAAATTTGTGGCGTACTGGAGTAATGTACCTTTATACTCTTGTAACAATCCTCAATCTACCTTTCAAATTGTATTACACGAAAGCTCTAATATTATTGATATAAATATTCAAAACAGTTCTGCTTGCTTGATATGGCAGAATGGTAAAGGTTTGATCGGGATCCAGAATGCTGCAGGTACAAC
>JBDSFC010000420.1:0-3986 GCA_039919745.1 Bacteroidia bacterium
AGGTAGAACACCCGGTTTCAGAGCTTATTACAGGATTAGACCTTGTAAAAGAACAAATAAAAGTGGCCCGAAACGAAAAATTAAGCTTTACACAAGAAGATCTTAAAATAAATGGTCATGCCCTTGAAGTGCGTGTGTGTGCTGAAGATCCTGCCAATAATTTTTTACCGGATATTGGGAAATTAGTGGTTTACAAAACCCCTTCAGGCCCTGGTGTGCGGGTAGATGACAGCTATGAAGAAGGTATGGATATTCCTATTTATTATGATCCCATGATCTCGAAACTGATCGTGCATGGTAAAGACAGAACAGAGGCCATTGAAAAAATGATCAGGGCTATTGATGATTATAAAATAATTGGTGTTGAAACAACCTTAGAATTTTGTAAATTCGTATTAAAGCACGAAGCTTTTACAAGCGGTAAGTTTGATACCGGATTTATTGGTAAATATTTTAAACCGGAATCTTTAAATGTTAAAAATGAAGAGTACGCTGAGTTAGCAGCAATTGCCGGCTCTATAATTTTCAGTAATAGCAAAGAAAAAGGTACCGTTTTAACAGAAAGTACTGTTAAAAAAGGTAAATGGAAAACAAACCGGTTGAATTAGCATGCAACTTGTAGGTTACATTTACCGTAAAAGATAATAAAGGATTATATGAACAAAGATTTTTTTACATATTCCTTCAAATATTCAAAGATCTTTGCGCTTGCTATTATTAGCATCACTTCCTTTTCTTTAGAGGCTCAAACAAATACACAGGATTTTACAGTTCCGCCAAAAGTTGGCTACCGCTGCAGGGCAGAGATCGTGAATGGCGATACCATTCCAACTTTTGATCTTAATACTATTTACGTTTACACTAATTACGTTTTTAAAAATCAACGTCAGTATGAACTTTGGACAAGAACTAAATACAATGTAAAAAAAGTATATCCATACGCTATTTTAGCTGCAGCCAAATTAAAAGAATACGATAAGGCAATGGAAAAAATGACTGACGAAAATTTAAAGAAAGCTTTTTTAAAAGTGTGCGAAAAAGACCTCAGGCATGAATTTGAAGATGAATTAAAAGAACTAACCATTTCGCAAGGTAAAGTGCTAATGAAATTAATTGATCGCGAAACCGGTAAAACAACTTATGAAGTAGTTAAACAGCTTAGAGGCAGTTTTCAGGCCGTTATGTGGCAAACTTTAGCACGTTTATTTGGTAACACTATGAAAGTAGAGTATGACGCCAATGTAGAAGACATTATGATAGAACGTGCTATAAAATTAGTTGAGAGTGGCCAGTTTTAACCATCCAACTGCTTAAATTTATCTAAAAAAACAGTATTCAGTTTTAAAAATTTTATTATTTTCGCTTTATGTATAGACTAATTATTATTGCCTTGCTATTTGTGTCGTTTTCAGTAAATGGCCAAACAAAAACTAAAACAAAGACTAAAACAAAAGTTGCCAAGGTAGATTCTACCGGCGCTGAAATTGAAGAGGAAAAAACACCTGAAGAGCTATTAGAACTTTCTCTTCCTCCTGAAACGGAAATAGATGCTATGACCGGCAAAAAGGTTTTCTATAAAGAAAGAAAATTAAAAAATGATTCTTTAAGAAATGCTTTGCGTGTTGAGCAAAAAAAGAAAAAAATGTCTTTCTGGGCTAAAACAACTTATCCAAACCCAAAACTTAAAACCAAACAACCTCCTATTCAATTGTGCATTAATATTGCAAATAGAGATACCTTTCTTACGTATTGTGTAAACGATTCTATTTTAAAAGAACCAGAGATCAAAAAAGTGGTTTATGAAAAAGTAATTGGCGACACTACATATATGCTTATCTTTTTACAAGCCTTCACAAAATCAAAATCAGATGGTGGTGTATGTAATTCAGGTAAAGAACAGCGTCTATATTTTGTAAAATGGCATCCAAAAACAAATATTGCCAAATGGAAGGCCAAAAATGTGAACTCTTGTATAAAAACCATTACCAATATGGGCAAACAAAAGTTTACCGAGTGGGACAAAACTTCTGTTTTAAACATCAGTTATCATAGGGGTTCTAATTTTTACGAATATAAATTCGACCCAGACCAACCGCAGCTTGGCTTCCAAAAAGTAAGTGGCGACGCCGAAGAGAAGTAAATACGCTTTTAGCCCTTAATATTTTACTTTTTCAAAAAAAATAAGCATATTTAACCTGTTTGAATCCCGGGTTAAAAATACTGCTTCTACCTATCGCATTTATTTACGGTTTAATTACTTTATTAAGAAACCGTTTATATGACAGTCGCTTTTTAAAAGTAACCCGTTTTGATATCCACACAATTGGCGTTGGTAACCTTTCGGTTGGCGGCGCAGGTAAAACTCCCTTAGTTGAATATTTAATAAAAATGTTGCGCCAGGAAGAACCAAAGGTTGCAACACTTAGCCGTGGTTATAAAAGAAAAACTTCCGGATTTTTAATAGCAGATGAAAATAGTACTGCCGAAGATATTGGTGACGAACCTTTAATGTATAAATACAAATACAACGTTCAGGTTGCAGTAGATGCCAATAGAGTAAATGGTGTAAAAAAACTTAGCGCCTTAGATAATGCACCAAAAATAATTTTGTTGGATGATGTGTTTCAACATCGTGCCATTCGTTGCGGATTAAATGTTGTAGTGAGCGATTATAATAATTTATATTTTAAAGACGTAATGCTTCCCGCGGGAACCTTGCGCGAATTTAAAAGTGGTATTGTTCGCGCCGATCTTATTATTATTACAAAAACTCCCGATAGAACAAGTCCTGTAGAAATAAGAAATATTTTAAAAGACGTTAACCCAAAAGCGCATCAACAGGTGTTCTTTAGTTATTTACAATATGGTGATCTGTATTCTATAAACAACGCTAATGAAAAAATCGATACACTGAACGATCTTTTTCGTTTCAGGGTTATTTCATTTGCCGGCATTGCCAATGCCCAGCCAATGGTAAATTATTTAAAAGAATATGCAGCCGATGTTAAACATTTGCCTTTTGCAGATCATCATGAATATTCTGTAAAAGATCTTGAGGATATTGAAAGATATTATAATAGTTTTGAGGGCGGAAATAAAATTTTAGTCACTACCGAAAAAGATTTTATGCGCTTAAAAAATAATTTAGTGTGGAACATTGCACAAAGAATGAATATTTACATTCTTCCGGTTGAGATGACATTTAAAGATAAAGAAGAAGAATTTAATCAAGTAATATTAAAGTATGTTAGAGCAAATAGAATTTACCACCAAAAGTATACGTGAGAAAACCAATAATTTTCTTCCGCAGGTTGGTATTATATTGGGAACCGGATTAGGTGGTTTAGTGAAAGAGATCATTGTTGAATTTGCAATTCCTTATAACGAAATTCCTAATTTTCCGGTAAGTACAGTTCAGGGGCATAGCGGTAAATTAATTTTTGGAGAATTGGGCGGTAAAAAAGTAATTGCCATGCAGGGCCGGTTTCATTTTTATGAAGGTTATGATATGCAACAGGTTACTTTCCCGGTTAGAATAATGAAAGCACTTGGTGTGAAAACTGTTTGTGTGAGTAATGCCAGCGGTGGCATGAACCCAAAATTTGAAGTTGGTGAAATTATGATCATTAACGATCATATTAATTTATTTCCAACCAATCCATTAATTGGAAAGAATATTGATCAGCTTGGCCCGCGTTTTCCTGACATGAGTGAAGCCTATAAAAAAAGTTACGTAACACTTGCAAAAGAAATTGCAAAAGAAAATAATATTAAAGTAAGCGAAGGCGTGTATGCAGGCCTTAGCGGACCCTGTTTTGAAACACCGGCAGAGTACCGCTATTTATGGCGCACCGGTGCAGACGTGGTTGGCATGAGCACAGTACCTGAAGTTATTGTTGCAAAGCATTCAGGGATGGATGTTTTTGGAATTAGCATTGTTACCGATCTTGGTGTTGAGGGTGTGGTACAAAATGTAAGTCATGAAG
>JBDSFC010000451.1:0-3722 GCA_039919745.1 Bacteroidia bacterium
GAAAAAGTAGAAGATACACAATGGCATTTTATATCTGCCTGGGGTAAAATGGCAGAACATGTAGAAGCCGAACTTAAAAAAGGAAGCTTTGTATCTATTGAAGGACGCCTTACAACCCGCAATTATGTAGATAAAAGTGGCGTGAAAAAATACATTACCGAGGTAGTAGCTAACGATGTGATACTTAAGAACAAAGAAAACTAATTTACGTTAATTCTTCTTTAAAAAAGTCTGAAACGCTTATGTTTCGGGCTTTTTTTGTTTTTTTTATTTAAATTGTTTGGTATATTTGGTATAGACATTACTATTACAAAAATCTAAAAAAACCTTTATGGCAGCTCCGGCACACATTCCTTTTCAAAATTATTGCAAAGAATTACTAGCGGTCTTTAAAAAAGCAAAAACTAATTCAGATCCCGCATTATTTCTTTATAAAAATAAAGCAAGAACAGCGTTATTTATGGCTGAATCTATTTTGCGTGTTTCCAATAAATTATTTGAAGATAAAGAAATTGGCGAATGGCGTACCACTATCAAAAAACTGGAAGATCATTTGGGGGAAATGGATCTTTACATTGTTTTACTGGCAGATTATTCAAAACTAAAAACAGTTAAAGTTCAGCAACTGGAATACATTTCAAAAAAATTAGATAAAGCCATTGATAAGTTTAATAAAAAACTACTCAAGCATGATTTTTATTTGGAAGATCTGAAAAAAATGAGTGCCGGGTTTAAAATTAATTTCAATGATAAGAATATGGTTCTTCAATTGCATGAAGAGATCCGTTCTGAATTAAAAGAAAGCTGCGATTTTTTTAACCAGTTCCCAAAAGGCTTTACTCACATGGAAGACCAGGTACATGAATTGCGTAGAAAGATAAGATGGATTAGTATTTACGCTGCAAGTTTCCAGGGTTTAATTGCTTTGAACGAACCAAAAGAAAACTACAAATGGGAAAAAGAATTTATTACAAAAGAAGAAGCCAAAAATCCATTCAATAAATTGCCGATCAAAAAAAACCTGAACCAATATATTTTATTCAATAAAAAAGCCTTTTATGCTATGAGTTTTGTGATAGGAAATTTAGGCGAGATCAAAGATAATTGTATCCGCCTTCAATATCTGGAGAAAGCCAGTAAAAAAACCACAATCGAAAAAGGAACTGATCATGCATTGCTTGCTCAAAAACAATTGAATGTAAAATACTCTCATGATGCACTTTTAAAGGAAGCACACATCTTATTGAAACTCTATTTTAATAAATATAAGATCCATGAGATTTTAACATAATTGTTTATTACAGGCCATTCACTCACTAAAAACTATGTTTTAATAAGTCAGAATTTTTATTTAATATTAATGTTTAGATTAGTAAAAAATTAGTTTTATGCAAAAATACACCGCAGTTATTATAGATGACGAAGAGGATAGCAGAAGCAATACTAAAAGTATGCTTCAAAACTATTGTAGTGAGATTGAAGTGATAGGTGAGGCCGCCAGCGGTCCGGAAGGCAAAACTAAGATCCAGGAATTAAAACCCCATGTGGTTTTTTTAGATATTAATATGCCGGGTATGAATGGTTTTCAAATGCTGGAAGGTATTTATAACCGCGATTTTTGCGTGGTGTTTTTAACTGCTTACAGTGAGCATGGAATTACTGCTGTTAAAGCCGGTGCAACTGATTATTTATTAAAACCTTTAATGTTAAGTGAGCTGCAAGGCGCAATTCGTAAAGTGGTTCAGCATTATGAAAGTAAACCTGTTACTGCTGCGGGAAAAACAGATGATAAAAATATTGTATTGATCAGTCATAGTAAAGGTTTTACTTTAGTTGATTTTAAAGACATTGTTTGGTTAGAGGCTAGCGATAATTACACCAATTTATTTTTAAATGGGCAAAAGAAAATTGTTGCCAGTAAAACATTAAAAGAGTTTGAAGCAATATTACCTACAAATGATTTTTTCAGGATACATCGTTCGGCATTAATAAATGTGAACTTTGTTAAAGAATACTCTAATAACGAAGGTGGTGAGGTAATACTTAGCGACGGAACGCATGTTCAGGTAAGTAAAGCCCGTATCCAGGAGTTTTCGGAGTTTATTAAAACAAAATCTGTTTCGCCTAAATAGTTCAAAAATTTGTTCAAATACATAAGCCCGTTTACGGGCTTTTTGTATTTTTATACATTAATGGTTATCTTGTGTGTTAACCATAAATTAAAAGTATAAGATCTTTTATAATATATTTATTTTTTCTGCTTGCCTTGATCTTAAATTCAGGCAAAGCGCAAACGCCTTCTTTTAATTTTCAAAAACTGGGCAGTGAAGAGGGGTTAAATAATTCCAATATTTTTAATATCGAACAACATCAAAGTGGTTTAATTTATTTTACCACGCAAAATGGTATTTATTTTTATGATGGCTATAAATTTGATAAATTAAGTATCGATAGTTTAAAAAGCAACGCGCTCTTAAATGTATCGTTAAAAAATTCCGCTGAATTACTTTTATCTATTCGTGATGAAGGCATCGCCAACTTTAATTTTAAGACAAAAAAATACCAGTTTGAAAAGAATTTAAAATATGCCAATGCCGCCGATAATTTTATTATTACAGATAAGTTTGCTTATTTACTTACTACGCAGATCCGCATCATTATTATTGATCTTGCTACGGGCCAAAAAATTCCTGATCCCTTTAAAAATAAAAAAGATGATATTAACCAGGCCTTTTGTTTATTTAAAACGCAAGACGGACGTATTTTAGTTGGCCGATCCGACGGGATCTATGACGCAACGGATGGCACACAAAAACGCCTGGATATTTTAAAGAATGTAAAAGTAAATTGTATTGCAGAATCAAAAGACGGTAAACTGATCGTTGGTACTTCAGGTAAGATCATTATTTTAAATGGCAATAAAATTGAAAAAGAGATCACCCCGAAATATAAGAACAAAGGAATCACCTTCCAGTTAGGGGGAGAAAAAAGTATTACAAAAATTATTTCAGATGATTATGGAAGGATCTGGTTTACTTCTTATCCTGATGAGAATTTATATTTGTATCAGAACGAGATCACGTACGACGTGTTTGATATTCTTGGAATCCCTCCAACGCTTATCAATTGTGTCTATAAAGATAAACAACAAAATATTTGGGTAGGTACTTATAGCGATGGAGTTTATTTTCTTCAAAATCCTTTTTTTAATTCCATTAATTTTAGTTACAGAGGAAAAGTATTAAATGTTAATGAAGTGTTTTTCAAACAAAATTTATTATTTGCAGCTACAAGCAATGGTTTGTTCGGGCTGAATATAAATAACAATCAAACTAAAGTGCTTTCGCATCCTGATGAGTTCATTACAGAACCAATTAATGGCATCAGCGAAATAAACGGTATTATTTATTATTACAAAAGAAGTCAGTTTGACATGAGCCCTTCTTTATTTTCTGATTCAAAAAAGATCTACCATTTCAAGCCAATAATCGTAAAACAATATTTGCCTTTAGAAAACAACAAAAGCATTGTGGCCGATTGGCAGGCTAATGTTTTATTATGTACCAACGATGCTTCAAAAACAATTGACACATTAATTTCTTTTCCTGATTACCGCGTTTCGGTTAACGCATTATTAAAAGATAAGGATTCTTTATTTGTGGCAACCAGCACCGGTTTTTTTGTTTACAATTTCACTACCAAAAAATATCATAATGTAGTTA
>JBDSFC010000527.1:0-5821 GCA_039919745.1 Bacteroidia bacterium
AACACAGTGGTTAAACCTGTCATATCAAAACTTGTAGCCTGCGTATTTGCAGTACACTTCATTTTAATGGTGTATCCCGGAAAACTTCCGGCGCCATTTGTGTTTGAAACGTTAAAGGCAAGATTAGTTAAATAACCCATACTTAAACCGGCAGCTGTAAGTTCAGAAGCACGATATAAAAATTGTTGATGCGCATCATTCCACCATTTTGCGTATGGAGAAGGATAACTTGCAATATTACCTGTACCAGCACCAGTACCCACCGTTTGTATGACCGGACTAGCACAGGCGGGGCCAACGCCCACATTCGAACAGGGTGTTCCAGGCAGAACGGTTCCCATACTCGCAGTTGGCGTAATAATACCACCCTGGCAAACTGTAGCCGTTAAAGGTGTTAATGTAAATACAGGATAAGCAACCACAGTTACGTTAACTGATGAAGTTGCTGGACAAGAACCAGGCGATACTGTAACATTATAAACACCGCTCATCGTTGCAGTAGTTAAAGGTATTTGAGGGTTTTGAGTAGTAGTTGAATAGTTGTTTGGACCGGTCCAAGTATAAGTTAAAGCAACAGTTGGGTTTGCCGAACTTGTTACGTTTAAACTAAGAGTTTGTCCGGCACATAAAGTAGGATTTACTGCAGAGGCTGTAGCAGTAATAATACCTGCTGGAACAGTACCAACATAAACATTATATTCTTCAGTTTCACCGAAACCATATGTTATACAAGGATCGATTGTTGGTCCGTTTGTAAAATAAGCACATCTAACACGCATTCTATAAACACCGTTAGCCTGAGCTGCTGGAACTGTAAAGCTTGCGCTGTTAAAACTTGCGGCAGCCGGAACACCCGGAATTGAACAAACACGTTCGTTAGTTAAGTTGTAAACACCATCCTGGTTCCAGTCTATAAAACAAGTAAAGCCCTGGCTAAATGTATTACCCGATTGAAAAGTACAATTAATAACCTGGCCCGGATTACAAACCATATATTGCGAACAACCAAAAAAGAAATAATTTCTAATTCCAACAGGAAAGGTTTGTGCATTACAACCTGAGTTGTTATTTGTGATATTAACTACGCCTCCGGTTGTACTAAAGCTATTGATAAAGTCATTAATGAAATTACCGCCTGAGTTAGAAGGCCCGGGTTGATTACAAGGTATTTGAGAATACAATGGATAGCAATAAGGAGTTGGTGGAACCAACGCTTGTGCCGAAAGCTTTGTATTGGAAAATAATGTTGAAACAAGAATGATAAAGCTTATTTTATTTAGGATATTTTTCATTTAAAAATAAATTACGGTTTGTAAATAAGTTTATTAGTTGGAAGTAAAACAATTACATCTTTAAAGC
This sequence comes from Bacteroidia bacterium, assembly GCA_039919745.1. GTDB lineage: Bacteria > Bacteroidota > Bacteroidia > B-17B0 > Aurantibacillaceae > Aurantibacillus. The sequence goes on from JBDSFC010000527.1 coordinate 1,360, forward strand.
CGGGAACAACAACAATTGCTTCTTCATTTGCTTTTCTATTGCTTTCAAAACGACTGATATCGATCGCTTCTTCAGTGATCGTTTCGCCAATGCTGGTATGATTACGTTTAATGTAAAAAGATTCGGTAAAATACCACATCTCTTTAATGTATTGGAATTTATTATTGGCTTTCCAGGTTTGATAGTCACCCTTTTCATTATGCCTAATCTCCAGGTATGGTTGAAATTTTTTCTCCTTAATAGGATCTAATTTTACTTTACTCCAATCCGTTGGATCTTGAGAAAATGCAAAAGAAGAAATTGTAATAAAAATGCCCAGGAATAATGATTTGAGAGTTGTTTTCATTGTAGTAAAATGTTAGTATTACAAAGTTAAACCAAAAATAAACAAATTGTTAATTTTTCACTAAATGAAAGCTCCAGTTTACTCAGTCAAACCTACAGTAAAACCAAGCGAATGGTTGGGTGTTTTAACTAATTAATTTAGTTTTTTTGATAATCGTCGAAATAAACAGATTATGAACATTTAAATTCATGTCTAATTCCATTTAAATATTTGATAATTAAGATATTACAGGAGGTGGTTCCATAACGGTCCCACACTTTTTACAAGTTCTCAGATCTTTGTTCTCATAAAAACGTTTAAACTCGGTTTGAAATTGCGAAGTGATATCTGTTAACATAAAATAAGCCGCATGTAACGGGTGATTGCATTTTTCGCAAAACCATAATAAGCCATCTTTTTCATCTGGTCTGCGTTTACGTTCCATTACTAAACCTATTGAATTAGCAAAACGGCGAGGATTATGAGGCACTTTTGCAGGTAATAAAAAAATATCACCTTCTTTAATATCTACTTCAACTGCTTTTCCATCTTCCTGGATCTGTACTTTTATATCGCCTTCCAATTGATAGAAGAATTCTTCACTTTCGTTATAATGATAATCTTTTCTTGAATTTGGGCCGCCAACAACCATTACAATAAATTCAGCATCCTTATAAACAACTTTATTATTTACTGGTGGCTTTAATAAGTGACGATTTTCTTCGATCCACTTTTTGAAATTAAACGGGCGTGTTACCATAATCTAAATTTACAATTTTATTTAGAATCAAAAGACAAAAAAATATAAACACATAGAAAACATAGTTTTTATGGTAATTTTTTAAAATATTCGTTCACATAAGTCTTTTGACCTTCAGCAAAAATATTTGAACAATTAAAGTTGATTAGAATTCCCTTAGGCGCTTTTAAAAGGCTCATATAGGTTAGAAGCTGCGCTTCAAACGCTGGATGCATATCATTTATGGATTTTAATTCTACTACTATACAATTTTCAATAAATAGGTCGCATCTAAAATCCGCGTTTAACTCTTTATTTTTATAGATAACCGGAATTTTTAACTCTGTGGAAAAATTTATTTTTCTATGAAGCAACTCTTCCTTCATACATTGATGATATACACTTTCTAATAAACCTCGCCCCATAATTTTATGAACTTCAATTGCAGAGCCAACTACTTCATAAGTTAAATCATCAAGAAATTTTTTACATAGGTTTTCCCTCATATATAATTTTCTATGTGACCTATGTGTTTAAAAGAATTACGCTAAAACTTTATCTCCAACAATTAACTTTGATGTAATAAGATGCTCAGCAATTTGCACTGCGTTAGTAGCTGCGCCTTTGCGAAGGTTATCAGAAACAATCCACATGTTTAATGTTTTTGGTTGAGATTCATCCCGTCTTATTCTTCCAACAAATACTTCATCTTTATCGTGCGCATTCATTGGCATTGGATAAATTTGATTTTTAATATCATCCTGCAAAATAATTCCTGCGGTATTTTTCATGATGTCAAAAATATCTTTTACGTCAAATTCATTTTCAAATTCAATATTCACACTTTCGCTATGGCCACCCATTACAGGTATACGAACGGTTGTAGCGGTTAGGGCGATCGAATCATCACCCATAATTTTCCTTGTTTCGTTCACCAATTTCATTTCTTCTTTGGTATAACCATTATCCATAAACACATCAATTTGTGGAATGGCATTCATATCAATTTTATATTTATACGCCATCTCATCACTCTTGCCATCTTTACGCTCATTCATTAATTGCGAAACTGCTTTAACGCCTGTACCCGTTACACTTTGGTAAGTAGAAACAACAACACGTTTAATTTTATATTTTTTATGTAATGGATTTAAAGCAACAACCATTTGAATGGTTGAACAATTTGGATTAGCAATTATTTTATCGTTTGCAGTTAACACATTTGCATTTACTTCGGGCACCACTAATTTTTTTGTAGGATCCATTCTCCATGCAGAAGAATTATCAATTACTGTAATTCCTGCTTCTGCAAATTTTGGCGCCCATTCTTTAGAAGTATCGCCACCTGCTGAAAATAAAGCTATTTGCGGTTTTGCAGCGATCGCTTGTTCCATTGAATGTACTTTGTATTTCTTTCCCTTAAAAACAATTTCTTTACCTACCGATCTTTCAGAGGCAACAGGAATTAATTCCGTAACAGGAAAGTTTCTTTCCGCTAAAACATCTAACATTTTTGTGCCAACTAAACCTGTGGCGCCAACAACCGCAATTTTCATTTTAATAATTTTGTTTAAAAATAATAAATTCTAATATTCAAATTCTATTTGTTGAAATCTAACTTTCAACATCTTTTTCTTCTACTGTTTTATCTTCTTCCTTCGCAATATAAATTCCTTCAGGCTTAATTAAGATCCGGCGATGACGGTATAAAATACCAATGGCTTTTTTAAAGGTAGCTTTGCTCATACTTAAACGAATAGAAATTTCTTCGGGTGTACTTTTATCATGAAGGTTTACAAAGCCATTATTTTTCTCAAGGTATTCCATCACCACTTCGGTAGAATCCAATACGTTTTTAAAACCACTTTTTTGAAAGCTGATGTCTATCAATTTATCTTCACGAATGGTCTTCACAAAGCCCTTCATTTCATCACCAATAAACACATCCTTATAAATATCGTTATGATAGATCAATCCCTTGTGAGCCCCATTAATAATGCAACTAAAGCCCAGTTGTGATTCTTCATAAACAATAAGATCAACTTCCTGGCCTTCCTGTAATTCTAAATTTTCGTTATTTATAAATCTGTCAATTTTGTTTGAAGCAACAATTCTATTTGTTACATCATCCACATAAACAAACACAACGTAAAACTCATCAGCTTCCATTACATGCCTTTGTTCATTCTTAGGCACTAAAAGATCTTTTTCTAAACCCCAATCTAAAAAGGCACCAAAATCGGTTGTAGAAACAACGCGTAAATAAGCAAACTCATTAATTTCTATATATGGTTTTGTGGTACTTGCAACAATACTGTTTTCGGCATCAGTAAAAATAAATACATCTAGTTCTTGTCCAACTTTATATTTTTCTTTTATAAAAGATGCTGGCAACAATACTTCGTTCTTTTCTGTGTCTCCTAAGTATAAACCCACTTCAGTTTCTCTTAAAACTTTTAGTGTGTTCATTTTTCCAATTTCTATCATAATGCAAAGATACATTTAATAATTATTACGGTTTATGTTTTGCCACAGATTTCGCTGATAACGCAGATTAAATTTAAAATCTCGTTAAATAAAAACATCTGTGTGAATCCGTGAAATCTGCGGCTTAAAATATCCACGAATTTCACCTAACTTCGCGCCATGCAAAACAAAAAGCTGGCATGGACCTTGCTCATCATCTTATCTTTGGTGTGGGGAAGCTCTTTTATTTTAATGAAGCGCGGCCTGGATGCCTTTAGCAGTGATGAGGTGGCGGCGTTACGAATTTCTATGGCCTTTTTGTTTTTAGCACCTCTTTTAATAAAACATTATAAGATCGATTTTAAAAAATATTTACCTGGCATTATTTTAATGGGTGTTTTTGGAAATTTATTGCCGGCATTTTTATTTACAAAAGCCGAAACCGAGATCAGTAGCAGCTTAACAGGTATGTTGAATGCTTTAACACCTCTTTTTACTGTTTTAGTTGGACTCGCATGGTTAAAAGTTAAACCAAAGGCCATGCAAATTGTGGGCATTGTTGTAGGTTTTATTGGCGCCGCTTGCCTTATGTTATTTGATAATGGAAACGACAACTCTAAAAATGTGATCTATAGTTTATTGGTTGTGGCCGCAACCTTCTTTTACGCCATCAGTGTTTGTGGTATTAAAAAATACCTTAGCGACATTAACTCTATAACCGCAACGGTATGGGCTTTTTGCATTACAGGGCCAATATCGCTCATTTATTTGTTTGGTTTCTCTGATTTTACAAGTCACATGGCAAATTCGCCTCTTGCCTTATCATCATTGGGTTACATAAGTATTTTGGCTATCGTGGGCAGCGCCATTTCGGTAATTGCGTATAATATTCTTATTAAAAACTCCGGAACCGTTTTTGCGGCCAGTTGCAC
>JBDSFC010000535.1:0-5009 GCA_039919745.1 Bacteroidia bacterium
AAACTAACACTAGATGTATTTATTTACACCAAGCGACTTCACAAACAGTTTTTAAATAACAAGAAAGGTTTTGAAGGTTTGCTTAAGTGGGTAAAGCAAGAAACAAAGAACACAGATGAAGTGATCTGGTGTTTTGAGCACACGGGTTGGTATTGTGTTTTGTTGAGCCATTACATGCACGAAAACAAACAGCATTATTGCTGTGTTAATCCATTGGAGATAAAACGCTCAATGGGTTTAAAAAGAGGAAAAACAGATAAGCAAGACTCAGAAGAAATAGCCAGGTTTGCCTGGTTAAGAAAAGAAGAATTGGAAACTTCAATTCCTATGCCGGTTAAATTAATTGAATTGCAAAGACTCATGAGTTTAAGAGAACAGCTTGTAAAACAAAGCACAGCGTTAAAAAGCCTAAGTAAAGGGATGCAAGTAACCTTAGAAAAGAAAACAGGAGACCTAGGTATTGGGATAATAAAGCTGTAAGCTCCCCCTAATTAGACTATTCAAAAGTAGACTTTTTAATTAATTTATTAGTATTAGTTGAACCTTGCTTTGCAAGATTCTGTACAGAATCTTGCAAAGCAAGGTTTTTTTGGTTAAACATTATTGGTGGCAATCCGCCTAAACTATCGTGAGGCCTATGATTATTATAATCCTCCACAAAAATTTCGGTAACCTCTCTTACCTCGAGAAGATCTTCAAACAAATACGCATCAAGTATATGCCTTCTATAAGTGCCATTGAACCTTTCAATGTAAGCGTTCTGTGTTGGTTTACCAGGTTGAATATATTGGAAGTTAATTTTATGCATCTTGCTCCATTCTGATGTTAATCCGGCAATAAATTCAGGGCCATTATCCATTCGGATTATATGAGGCTTGGTACGTTGTTTAATTAACCTGTTCAATACCCAGGCAACTGAGTTGCTTTTTAGAGAATGATTAATTTCAATATGAAGGATCTCTCGGTTATAATCATCAATCACATTAAAGGTTTTAAATTTTCTTCCATTCATTAAAGCATCATGCATAAAATCAATAGACCACGTATGATTGATGTGTGGAGGCACAACTAATGTCTCCTTAGTCCTTGCTGGCAAACGTCTTTTGCCTTTTCTTCTGATATTTAAATTCATTGATTTGTAAATTCTGTAAACACGTTTATGATTCCAAATATTTCCTTCAAGTCTGAGTCGTCCATATGCTTTCCAAAACCCCTCGCGTGGATGCAAATCCGCTTTCAAGCGCAGTTCATTCATAATAGGAGTATCATCCTTTTTGGTTTTATAATAAACTGTTGCTTTACCAAGGTTCAAAATTTTGCACGCCCTACTGATGCTGTAAGTTCCTTCACTACATATTTCTGTAGCCATTTGTTTTTTTACGCAAGGCTTTAAAGCTTTTTTTCAATGATCTCCTTTGCTAATTTTAAATCCAAAGCTAATTCAGCATACATGTGTTTTAACCTGCGATTTTCTTCTTCTAAAGATTTCATTTTCTTTAACTCATCAGAATTCATTCCTCCATAACGTTCTCGCCATTTATAAAAAGCGGCTTTACTAACACCATGGTCTCTTACTATTTCTAATGCTGACTTGCCATTATCAAACTCTTTGAGTATGCCGGCAATTTGTTCGGGACTGAATCGTTTTTTCTTCATTTTATTAGGTTAATTTAGTTAGTTTTTTTCTACTAACAAATAGTCCTAATTTTGGGGGAGCTTACAGCCTAGCCGCGAAACCTTACCAATTGGTTGACACTCCAGATAGTAGAAAGTTTTGTATCTTTAAAAAACGATTTGTGTAAAGACAGTTAAGTGCTACAAACGCCAACTACTTAATAGCCGAAACAGTTATAACCAATGCTAACAGAAGAGTCTATATGACAAACAAGCCAAAAATGAAACGACACTATCTGACAATAATAATATGACAAAAGTTTTAATTACAGGTGCAACGGGAAATGTTGGAATTGAAGTTTTATCCGCTTTAAAAAAAATTGACCATCAACTCGAAATTTATGCAGGTGTTAGGGACACAGAATTTGGCAATGACAAGCTCTCAAACTTTAACATCAAGACAATCAAATTTGATTTTATGGATGTTGATACATTTTTGCCTGCATTAAAAGACTTTGACGTCCTTTTTTTGCTTCGACCACCACAAATTTCAGACGTTCAAAAATATTTTGTACCACTCATTGAAACCGCAAAGAGATCTTCAATAAAGCACATTGTCTTTTTATCTGTTCAAGGTGTTGAGAATAGTAAAATTATACCTCATCATAAAATAGAAAAGTTAATTGTTGATAGTAAAATTCCCTTTACATTTTTACGACCTGCCTATTTTATGCAGAATTTCATTACAACTTTACGTAATGATCTAGTGAATAATCATATAATTTACTTACCGGCAGGACAAGCAAAATTCACAATAATAGACGCAGAAGATATTGGGTCTGTTGCAGCAAAAGTGTTAATAAAACCGCAAAACCATATTAATAAAAGTTATGAATTGACTAATAATGAAACCATGACATTTGCTGAAATGGCTGAAAAAATCAGTAAAGGAATTGGAAAGACAATAAAATTTATTTCGCCGAATTTATTGCAATTCTTTTTAGCAAAAAGAAAAGAAAGTATACCTACAATGCTAATTTTTGTAATGATCATGTTGCATTATTTTCCAAGATTTCAAAAAACACCGAAGACAACGGAATGGGTAAAAATCATCACGGGACACGAGCCAAAATCTTTTGACGACTTTGTTCTGATAAATAAAAATCAACTATAATTACAAAAAGTATTGGCTATGACACAGGACAACTGCGTCAGCAGGAAGCAAAGAAAAACATAATATCACTGGCCCTGGTTTACACGAACAAAAAAATTATAGCTTCGATATATCTCTACCACTGTCATTACAGGCCAGTGGTTAGTTTATCAAGAAATAAATTTAAAGCCTTGATAAAGAAAGAAAAATTTGAATTGAAAAAATAATATTTAATATGCAGTCCTCACTTACTACGCCACGCCTTTTAATAGAACCTTTAGGTTTAAATGATACTGATTTTATCTTTCAGCTTCTTAATACCGAAGGCTGGATAAAGTTTATTGGTAATAAGAACATTCAATCAAAAGAGGATGCAAATGCATACATTAAAAAAATAACCGAAAATAAAAATTACAGTTATTTGGTAGTGCGTTTAAAAGAAAACAAAACGGAGTTAGGGATTGTTACTTTTATTAAGCGTGAATATTTGCAGCATCACGATATTGGTTTTGCTTTTTTACCCGAGCATGCCGGAAAAGGTTATGCTTACGAAGCAGCTTCTGCTTATTTAAGTGATCTGTTGGTCAACAATAAATTTTCGCAGTTGCTTGCCACTACCCTTCCAGAAAACACAAGCTCTATCTCTTTAATAAAAAAACTGGGACTAAAATATAAAGAAGAGATCAAAGAAGAAAATGAGATCCTGCATGTTTATGAAGTAAGTGCCGAAGATTTAAAGCATAAACAACCAATTTAATTAAAAAAATTTCTTTTTTTGGGCGTACCCTTCGGGCCGGGCTTTCACTGCAAGTCCTCGCTCCGCTGCGGGCTTTTCGTTCTATCCCTTACGCATGTTCCTCCAGCTGCGTGAGCGATTGCAGCGTAAATCCTTTTTGTGAGGGTACGAACAAAAAGATTGTAGCGTAAAGCGCGACCCGAAGGGGCACGCCAAAAAGAAAAAAATAAAAATTTGAGATGTAGCTTGTTTAAATTCTATTTTCTTTTACCGTTAAAACATTTGTATATTTATATAAGTACAATTTTAAAATGACCGGGCAATATCCAAAGATCTATTTATACAAACGTATTGTTCAGGCAAAACTGTTTATCGATTCTCATTTTGCCGAGAATATAGATCTTAATAATATTTCTGATGAAGCTTATTTTTCAAAGTTCCATTTTATTCGTCTCTTTAAAAAAATTTACGGCAAAACACCACACCAATACTTAATTTTTGTAAGAATAGAAAATGCCACAAAGCTTATACGAAATGGTATTCCGGTTTCTGAAACCTGTCATACGGTTGGTTTTGAAAGTTTAAGCTCTTTTAGTGGTTTATTTAAACGTATGGTTGGCAAAAACCCTTCTGATTATTTTGCCGAACAGCAACAATTAAAAAAAGAAATGCTGCAAACCCCTCTTAAATTTATTCCCAATTGTTATGTGAGCCAACACGGCCTTTCAAAAAATAGCAATTTTGAAGAAGTGAGTTTGTAATTCATTCTTCACCTTTGCATTATTATTAATTCTTAAACAAAAAAAGATGATCACTAAAGTATCACATATGTGCGTTTATGTTATTAACCAGGACAGGGCGCACGATTTTTACACCAACAAACTAGGCTTTAAAGTTGTTACTGACGCTCCTATGGGCCCGGGAATGCGTTGGCTTACGGTTTGTCCACCCGAACAACCCGAATTAGAAATCACTTTGTTTCCATTAGTAGAAGGCGGCATGTTTAAAAAAGAGGCGCTTAAAACCATGACGGATCTGGTAAAGAACGGCACTTTTGGTCCGGCTGTTTTTACCTGCAAAGACCTTTTAGCCACTTATGAAGAGTTGAAAGCAAAAGGTGTGGTATTTAAAAAACCACCAACCAAAGAATTTTACGGCTTTGAAGCTTTGTTTACAGACGATTCAGGCAATTGGTTCTCGTTAGGCGAAGAAGAAAAAAAATAATTTTTATGAAAACAGTTTTAGATAAAACAACGCGTGAGGAATTGATCGGCAGGATCAATTCTTTAAACGAGAACAGTAAGGCGCAATGGGGTAAAATGAATGTTCAACAAATGATAATGCATTGTACGCTTTGGGAAGAAATGGCTTTTGGAAAAAGAAAATACAAACAGGTTTTTATTGGAAAGATCTTTGGGAAATTTGCCATGAAAAAAATTCTAAAAGACGATGCGCCTTTAACACGTGGTACACCTACCGTCCCTGATATGATCATTAAAGAAATTA
>JBDSFC010000554.1:0-5547 GCA_039919745.1 Bacteroidia bacterium
TATTTATTTTATTATGGCCTTTATTTTGGAGCATAAAAATTATTTTAAACCTTTCAGATCACGCAAACGCAAAAGTGTTTGGGATATTGAATAATCTTAAAAACCATTAACATGAAAAAATTACTTACTCTTACCGCAATAACATTTGCAGGACTTGCTTTTTCTCAATCCATCAATACTAAAGAAAGCAGCGAAAAATTCAGCACGGGTAGTCAACCAGCAATAATAACTACTATTTTTGAAAACACAGGTGATGAGGTAATGAGCGAATGGAAAAAAGTACTGAAAGATTTCAAAAATGAAAAGGTTAGGGATAATAACAACGAGGTTTTTGGAGATAATATTTTAATAAAGGAATGGGGAAATAATCCTGTAGATTTTTATGCAACTTTTGAAGAAGATAAAAAAGACAAAAAGATAAAAATGGCTGTTGCTGTTGATCTTGGTGGAACTTATTTAAGCTCATCAACCGATAGAGATAAAGTTAAGTATGTGGAAAAAATGGTGAAAGATTTTGCCATAAAAATGACCAAAGAGCCAATTACCATTGCAGTTAAAGCGGCAGAAAAACAACAGGGAAAATTCGAAGACGATCAAAAAGATCTCGAAAAAGACAATAAGAACTCAAAAGACAATATTGAAGATTACAAAAACAAAATTAAAAAAGCTGAAGACGATATTAAAAAGAACGAAGAAGATCAAACCAAGAAAAAAGCTGAAATCGAAGTTCAAAAAAAAGTAGTGGCTGACTTAAGAAAAAAATTAGACGGTGTTAATTAGGATTTTGTTCTTCTGATTTATTTTCTTCCGAAAGATCCGGCAAAAAAGAAAGTATTATTGTAGCGAGGCCCGGTAATAATATGCCAATTAAAAACCAGGCTTTGGCATTTCTTCCTAAGCGCTTGGCGTAAAAATAAGTAATGGTTGGTAATCCCAACAACATCATTAGACCCAGACTTATAAAAATTGCTGCTCCCATGTTTTATTGTTTTTTGATTCTCGTTTTTGGTATGCAATAATTCAAAAAGTCATTCCGGGTTTGACCCGGAATCTCATCACTCAAACAGAACTGAGATTCTGAATCAAGTTCAGAATGACGGCTTATTTAATTAATTCCTCCCAATATTCCGCACCTCTTCTTGTATGTGGAATAACAATAGTTCCGCCAACAATATTGGCAATAGCAAATACTTCGTAAATTTCTTCGGTTGAACAACCCTGGTCTTTACATTTTTCTAAATGGTATTTAATGCAATCATCGCAACGCAAAACCATACTTGCAACCAGGCCCAACATCTCTTTTGTCTTTACATTTATTGCCCCATCAGAATAGGTTTGTGTATCTAAATTAAATAAACGTTTAATTACAAGGTTATCTTTTGCCAAAATAACGTCATTCATTTTTGAACGGTAATCATTAAACTCTTTTACTTTATTTTCCATGGTTATTTTATTAAATTAAAATCTTTAGCTATGTAATAGGTCATAAAAAAATCAATGTCATCTGAAAATAATTTATCTTTTCCACCTTGTTTTTCGCCTTCACCTGCATCTACCGGTAATTTGTGGCTCATACCAGTTATTTTGTAAAAGGTTACCGCATTCTTTATTTTGTAAGATCCATACACTTTTCTCTCTACCAAATTATTGCCTTCAAAATTTGGAAATATTATTGCGGAATCGCGTTTAATGCCATTCACATTTGTCCATTGTTTTATAATTTCTTCAGCATAACCAAAGTTAGCAACAATATCTTTTGTACCATGCACCACAATTATTTTTGGAAACTTACCGCTGTAAGACATATTTTGATGTCTTACGAGGTCGCCCCAATCATCAGAAGATTTAAGGTGCGCTTTGCCCATTAAGCCCAATGTTTTTAATCCTGTTGCGGTTTTAAATGGAATGCCTGCGCAAATCGCAGCGCTGTTAACGAGCCAGGGATAGTTGGCACACATTACCTCTGCCATACAAGCACCAGCCGAAACACCATAAAAATAAATTTGTGTTGAATCTGCTTTTAAAGAATCAATAGCATAACGCATCATGTTATACATAGAAAGACATTCTCCGTTCTTATTGATATCGCTATTTAAAAACCAGTTAAAACAATGCGAGCTGTTATTAATTGTTTTTTGTTGGGGATAAAATAGTGCAAACCTGTTCTTTACCGCCAGTTTTTGCCAATCACTAATGGCCTCAATACCACTGGCTGTTTGCGAGCAGCCATGTAATACAAAAACCACTGCATTATTTTTTGCAACGGAATCATTAAAAGAAAACAACTTTAAGTTGCCTGGGTTTTTGCCAAAATTTTCAATTTCTTTAAGAGGTGCGGCATGAAGAGCATTAAAGAATAAAATGCTGATAAAAATTATCGCAACTATTTTTTTAAACGTCAAGTTTATGTTTTTTAATTACCCAGGCCGATACAAAAACACTTATTTCATACAACAAATACATTGGAATGGCTACAACCATCTGCGAAGTAACATCCGGACTTGGTGTAATAATAGCGGCGGCAATTAAAATAATAATAACGGCGTGTTTGCGATATTTGCGCATAAACTGGGGCGTTAACAAGGTCATGCGTGTTAAAAAATAAACCAAAATTGGCATTTCAAAAATAATACCTGCTACTAAGGTCATGGTGCTTATCAAAGAAATATAATCGTCGAACGTATTTTGTGTTTGAACAATACCACTGCTTGAAACCTGGTAATTAATTAAAAAATTGTAGCTCATTGGAAATAATAAAAAGTAACCAAAGAAAATACCGATCAAAAATAAAACAGAAGCAATCACTACAAATATTTTTACAGGACCAATCTCCTTATTTTTTAATGCCGGGCGAACGAATTTCCATAATTCCCATAACACAAACGGAAAACCAATAATAATACCACATAAAAAAGAGATCCACATGTGATTAAAGAACTGTTCAGATGCACTTAATGTTTGAAGATGCGCAGGTTTAATTGTCATACACATAACATCACCGGCGCCAATTTTATGTCCAAGACTACAAAGTACTTTATAAGAAATAAAATCCTGGCGTAGTGGACCAAATATAACAGTGTCAAAAACAAAATCGTTCAAACAAAATGCGGCAATAGCAAAAACCATAATTACGGCAGCACTTCTTACCAAATGCCAACGAAATTCTTCCAGGTGCTGGAGGAAAGACATTTCTTTACCTTCTGTTTTTGCTGTTTTATCTGAACCGAAAAATGCCATTTTATGGCTGCAAATTTACACTAAAACCTACTGATTTCAAATCTTCCCAGAATAAAGGATAGGATTTGGAAACAACTTCAGGGTTTTGGATATAAAGTGACTTGTAAAGCAGCGCCAGAGGGGCAAAGCTCATAGCTACACGATGGTCGTTATAGGTATTTATTGTTTGAATGGTTTCTTGTTTTGGGTTTTTCGTTTCCGAAATAGTTAATGAGTTTACCGTAATTTCCACGTTTGCACCAAATTTTTCGAGCTCTGTTTTTAAGGCAACGATCCGGTCACTCTCTTTTAATTTTAAGGTTTTTAGTCCGGTTAAGAGTGCTTTAATTCCTAATCCAAAACAAGTAATGGCAATTGTTTGTGCAAGATCGGGGCAATTGGTAAAATCATATTCAAAAAGATCTGTTACATCTGAATTTTTTGTCAAAACGAGTTTGTTGTTTTTAAATGTTGAGGTAACGCCCAATTGTTTAAAGATCTCCGGTAAAACAGAATCGCCTTGCGATGAATGATCTGTAAGACCAATTAAAGTAATTTCTGCATTTTTACTTAAAGCTACAATGCTAAACCAATAAGATGCCGAGCTCCAGTCAGACTCTACAATAAATTTTTTAGTTCCTGTTTCCTGTTTCTCGTTTTTAATTTGAGAAACGTTTATGGTATTCGAAACAGTAGAAACCTTCATTCCAAATTCACTTAAAAGATCCAGTGTCATTAAAATATAAGGCCATGAAACAGTTTCATTTTTTAAGGTCAATTCTAATCCATTTTCAAAAGAAGGAGAAATTAAAAGTAGAGCAGAAATAAACTGGCTGCTCACACTTCCATCAATTTCGATCTTACCACCTTTTAATTTTTTGCCTTTTATTTTTAATGGCGGAAAATTTTCTTTTTCTAAATAAGTAATATCTGCACCCAAATTTTGTAAAGCTGAAACCAGCTCACCAACTGGCCGTTGTTTCATTCGCTCAGATCCTGTTAAGGTCCATTCTCCCTCTTTTGTAGAAAGAAATGCAGTTAAAAAACGCATATCGGTACCCGCATGATGAATATCGATCGTGGCGCTGTTCTTATTTTTTATTTCCTTGAGCGCGTTCCTTAAAAGTAAAGTATCTTCTGAGGTTGAACTATTTTCAAGATGTAGATCTAAATTCAATACTTCATTTAAGATCAGTAAACGATTAGTAATACTTTTTGATCCCGAAAGATGGATGTTGGTTGTTTTGATATGTTCCGGCGCCGAAAGTAATAACATCAGGCTATGGTATTATAAAATTCGAAAGCTTTTTTAATTTGGACTTCGGTAACTTCTATGTCAAACTTGCAGCTACCAATTTTAGAGACCAAAGCAAATTTGAATTTATTTTTAAGATTTTTTTTATCGTTCTTTAATAATTCAAGAATAGAGATCTGATCCAATAAATGAATCTGTTGCGCATTAAATGTATGTTTAAGAACAGAGGTTAGTTCATCCAGCTCTTTTTTCGAGATCAGCTTTTTTTGAAAGGATATGTGACTTTCTATGATCATACCAATCACAATGGCTTCGCCATGTAATAACTCATTTCCAGATCCTAATAATAAAGATTCAATAGCATGGCCAATACTGTGCCCAAAATTTAAAATTTTCCTGGTTCCTTTATCAAAAGGATCTTTTAAAACAATATTATTTTTTAAAACGACACTTTTTGATATTATTTGCTCTGTTTTCTTTTCTAAGTCTAATGTTTTTAATTCTCCCCAGAATTTTTTATCAGAGATCAAAGCTATTTTAAAGATCTCGGCCAAGCCATTTTGAAAATGACGTTTTGGAAGTGTTTTTAAAAATCCAGGATCAATAAATACTGCCCTGGGCTGTGAAAAAGTGCCGATAGAGTTTTTTAAGCCCGCAAAATCAATTCCGGTTTTTCCACCAACACTTGCATCGGCCATAGCTAATAAAGAAGTTGGGATATTTATAAAATCTATTCCGCGTTTATAAGTGGAAGCACAAAAACCGCCAAGATCACTTACTACTCCACCGCCTAAATTTATGATCAATGAGTTTTTGTCAGCTTTGTTCTCAATTAAAGTTTGCCAGATGTGAGCGCTAAATTCTAAAGATTTACTTGCCTCGCCACTTTCCAGCTCAATTATTTCAGCATCTTTTAATAGTGGGCAGCTCATTATTAATGTTGGCAGACAAAATTGTATAGTATTTTCATCGCAAATAATAATGTGTGATGAATAATGGGCTTTTTTTAAAAATGAAGAAAGAGCTTTTAAGGCGTTTTTTCCAATTGTAATGTTATATCCGATCGACTTTATAAC
>JBDSFC010000614.1:0-3052 GCA_039919745.1 Bacteroidia bacterium
TTATATATATTTGATAATGTTGAAAGATCACTTTGGCCTGTGTTATATATGAATAGAGCCTTACGATAATAAACTTCTGCCTTTTTTGAATTGCCGCTGTAAAAGTAAGAATTACCCAAATTAATAAAGTTGCTTATCAGGCCTGTTTTATTGTTTATTTTTTTATTTATAACGCTTGCTCTTTCAAAATTATCCAAAGCTTTATTAAAATCATTTAAGTAGTTATAAATGTTACCAAGCATGTTAAAGACATATGCTTCACTTCTTGGTTTATTGATCTTCCTTGAAAGTATAAAAGCCGAATCGATATAGTTTAAGCCCAAATTTATTTTCTTATCATCCACATAACTATCGGCAATAAGACAATATAGAACTATCTTGGTACTATCGTTTGATTTATTTAAACGCAAAAGCATACTGTCTCTTTTGCTCGTTGTTTGAGAAAAAGAAAATGTACTTATTGTAAAAAGTACCAGTAGAAAAAAATATTTTCCGGGGTTAAAAAGCAAAATTACGTTGACCTAAATATAAACTATTTTTTCATCAAAGAATCAAAGGGGATCCTATTGGTAATAGAGCGGCCAAGCGTAACTTCATCAGCGTATTCTAATTCATCGCCAACTGCTATTCCACGGGCAATTGCGCTAAGTTTAACTTTGTATGTCGCCAGTTTTCTGAAAATATAAAAAGAAGTGGTTTCACCTTCCATAGTGGCATTTAATGCCAGGATTATTTCGCCTACATTGCCAGCATTTACCTTATTTACTAGAGTTTCAATGTTTAAACTTGATGGCGTTACACCATCAAGAGGAGAAATGATGCCACCTAAAATATGGTAATGTCCTTTATAAAGTCCTGTATTTTCTATGGCCATTACATCCCTGTAATCCTGAACTACACAAATGGTTGATTCGTCACGCAATGGATTTAAACAGATCTCACAAAGTGTTTGCTCAGAAATATTGTGGCATTTTTGGCAAAATTTAAGTTCGGTCTTTAATTGTAAAAGCAGTTTTGCCAAAGACTCAACCTGCATTTTATCTTGTTTTATTATATGTAAAACATATCGCAGTGCGGTTTTTTTACCAACACCGGGTAGTTGCGCAAATGCTTCAACAGCTTGTTCTATGATCTTTGAACTAAATTCCACTTTGTAAAGTTAATTATTCTATGCTTATTTTACTTATTCACCCTGTAATTGTTTAGAACTATTTAGGTTGAAAGCTGATCAATACTCAAAAAAATAAATCTTTGTAGGAAGCTAAATATGTCGCCAACTTTACTTTTTATATTTGTCATTTCTTACTTTCTACTCTTGTTGGCTGTTGCATGGTTTACCGGTAGAAATTCCACAAACGAATCTTTTTTTATAGGAAATAAGAACAGCAATTGGATGTTGGTGGCTTTTGGGATGATAGGCACGAGTTTGAGCGGGGTTACTTTTGTAAGTGTTCCGGGCGGAGTGGGGGCAGGCAATTTTTATTATTTCCAGATAGTGTTGGGATATTTGTTAGGTTATATGGTAATTGCCTTCGTACTGATCCCACTGTATTATAAATTAAACCTTACCTCTATTTATACGTATCTCGAAAAACGTTTTGGTGTAAATGCCCATAAGGCCGGAGCTTTCTTTTTTATTTTATCACGCCTGGTTGGCGCAACTGCCCGTCTGTACCTGGTAATAAGCGTACTCCAGGTTTTTATTTTTGATAAATTAAATATTCCTTTTGAGCTGACAACCTTTGTGATTCTATTGCTGATATTGCTTTATACATTTGAAGGGGGCGTAAAAACAATTATTTACACAGATACTTTACAAACTACAGGTATGCTTTGTGGACTTGTGGTATGCATAATCGTTATTGTAAAAGCAATGGGGCTTGATTACTCAGGAGCGTTAACATTAATGAACGAAAAAGGTTTTACAAAGATCTTTAATACAGACGTAAAAGCCGGTTCTTATTTTTTAAAACACATTGTAGGAGGAATGTTCATTGCAATTGCAATGACAGGCCTTGACCAGGAAATGATGCAAAAGAACATCAGCGTTAAGAATATAAAAGACTCTCAAAAAAACATTATTTCATTCACGATCGTATTGGTAATAGTTAATTTATTGTTTTTATTTTTAGGCGGTATATTGTATTTATATGCCAATAAAAATTCCATCACCGTTCCTCCGGACGATCTTTTCCCAACTATTGCATTAAGTAACGAGTTTAGTGGTGCTATTGGGATTATTTTTATTATAGCTTTGATCTCAGCGTTATTTCCTAGTGTTGATGGGGCTATTACGTCTATTACTTCCTGTTTTTGCATTGATATTTTAAGTCTTGATAAACAAACTGCCACCGAAAAACAAAAAAAGAGAACCCGTTTAAAAGTACATTTTTCTTTTGCTGTAGTTTTTTTTATTATGGTTTTAATTTTCAAAGCCATCAATGATAAATTGATCATTGATTTTATTTTAAAATTTGCCAGCATTACTTATGGACCGTTATTGGGTTTGTTTTCTTTTGGTATTCTTACGAACAAAAATTTAAATGACAAGCTAATTTGGATAGTTTGTATTATAGCGCCGTTGCTTGCTTTAAGCCTTGATATTGTGTGTAGCCCTGAGTGGTATGAAAAAAAATTGCATATTTCATTAGGTCTTAAATCATTTTCAGAAAGTATTTTTAATGGTTACAAAATTGGAAATGAGTTAATTTTAATAAATGGTATTCTCACTTTTGCTGGCCTGTTTTTTATCTCAACAAAAACAAAGTAAGAATTAGCTGAACAAAAACAAGGCTGATTTCGTTTGTGAAAAACCGATCCTTTTCAAGGTCGCCGAATTTTTTCTTTCCATTCAAAAAGTGATCAAACACAATATTGCCATTATAGATATGTGATCGGTTAAATTTAAAACCGGGTGTTTTTTTAAATTCTTTTCGTTTGTTTAAAGTTTGGGGTAGCAAATAATAATAAGCAAAATGCGATCGTATTACTGCCCAAAAGTGATTTGGCTGGCCGGCAAATAAAAATTTTAAAGCTGCAACGCCATCCAAAG
>JBDSFC010000108.1:0-3617 GCA_039919745.1 Bacteroidia bacterium
GTGGGGTAATCTTTTAATTGCATATAAGCAAGGCCGGTATTATATATTACCTGTGCATAAAAATAGCTATCCTCATTAACGCCTTTAATTTTAAGGATCTTTAAATAAAATTCTAATGCCCGCGAATATTTGGTTTGCAAATAATAAATATTGGCAATAGACATCAGTGAAAGGGATGTACCATGAATATCTTTTATCTCTTCTCTTATTTTTAAAGCTGCAACGTAGTTTGTAAGCGCTTTTGCATATTCACCAAGGTCACAGTAAGCGATCCCCATATTGCTCATTACATCAGCTTCGCCCTTTTTATAATTTGCTTTTTTCGAAACAATTAGCGCTTTCGAAAAACAATCAAGTGCTTTAGCGTAAATACTTTGGTTTAAAAAAAGTAAACCCTTTCTGTTAAGAGCAATCACTATTCCATTCTTATAATCTAATTTTTCTGATAATTGTTGCCCTTGTTGCAGGTAATCGAAAGCTTCGTTAAACTTTCTGTCGCCTAATAAATATGCGCCGATATCATTTAAAAGTTTTACTCTATTGCTATCTTGTTTTGTTTTAGTTAACTCTTTTTTTAACGAATCAACCAACGCTTCATTCACACTAAAAGCGGTTGAATGGCATAGTATAAGAAACAAACAAGTAAAATGAACAAGGTGTTTTTGGAGAGTCATTCTGTAATTAATAAACATTAAATTAGTA
The DNA here is from genome assembly GCA_039919745.1 of Bacteroidia bacterium. GTDB lineage: Bacteria > Bacteroidota > Bacteroidia > B-17B0 > Aurantibacillaceae > Aurantibacillus. The sequence continues at coordinate 703 of JBDSFC010000108.1, forward strand.
AATAATTTCCTTTAGTAGCTGTAAAGTACAAATTTTTACCAAATTGTAAGTAGTATTAACCGAATTGTAGTTAAACGATCTAAGAACTTGATTTTGCAGTATTTTTGACTCTATAAACTGCCATCAAACCTTATGAATACGCTTAAATTAAAGATCAGTTCAATTTTTTCCTTTATAATTTTAACTGTTATGGGCCAGCAAAAAGAAACCAACAATTTAAATGTTCAGACAATCTGGGAAAAAGGCGTTACCTGCTTTTTGAATGAAGATGACAAAGGTTCAATTTTAAATTTTGAAAAATTGTTACTATTGATCGATAAAAAAAATCCCAAATACAGTGCAGCTCTTTTTTATATCGGGCATTCTTATAGAGTCATTTTAAAAAGTGAAGGCCTTACAAGTGTTGAGGCTGATAGAATGTTTGAATGTTATACTGCCTATCTTAGCTTTCCATTAACTATATTTAATGTGGAAACCAATAAAGGTGTTGAAGATTTTTTAGAACGTAAAAAGAAAAACCGCCCGGCTAACAATGTAAAAAAATGGAAAGATTCAACCGATTAGATTTATAGATCAATGAAAGCACTAAAAGTAATAACGGTTTTAATTTCATTGTCTGCTTTGGTCTTTCTTGGCTATGTAACTTGGGGTAATTACACTACCCAAGGAAAGCTGCAATACAGGGCTGAAGCGGGTATAGCACTTTGGTTTTTTTCTATAATTGCTTATAGCCTTTGCGCACTTTCGTTAATTCTTTTCACGGTACTGTTCTTCCTTTCAAAAAGAGGAAAGAAAAGAGTCGCATCAATTAAATAAACCTTTTTTAAAGCTCTGGATCTGCTAAACTCTTCCTGCTATTACCTAAATGTTAATTTCTAATAATTAGAATATCTTAAATTATTTTAATTATTTTAGCGCTGTGTTCAAAACGCTTATAATTGGTGGTTTACTTACTTTTTTTACCGGAATTAATCTGGCACAAAACGGCGTTACTGGTAATCCGGATTGGCAGATAAAACCCAATATTAATCAGGGTTTTGTTCTTGTTCATCATACAAGTATTGGCCATTTGGTAAAAGGTTATCCAACCATTTACGAGGCTGATCTTTCAAAACCTACTTTAGGAAATAAACTCTGGCATTTAGAAAACAACAAACCTGATATTGGTGTTTCTTTTCAATGTGTTGATTTTAAAAACCCCACTCAATTAGGATATGCTTTTGCCATAGCACCTTACGTAGAAATACCTTTAAATGTAAAAGAAAAAGCATCGCGTGTGGTTATGCGTTTATGCTGGGGTGCAACTTATATTACAAAGTGTTTTGACATTATTGATAATAGAAAAAACATTGCTATTGGCAGTCACTTTAATTCCTTCGTTCAATTTAAATGGTTATGGCATTTAAAACTGACAAAAAATTTACGCTTTGAACCGGGCCTGGCCTTTTCTCATGCCAGTAATGGAAAAGGTAAAAATCCAAACTTGGGTTTGAATGTTGTTAGCTTAAATGCAGGTTTAAATTTTTTGATTCCATCTAAAAAGCCAAAACCAGAAAGTATAAAAGTAGATTCTTCCGGAAGGGTAAAGTCAAAAAATGAGATCTTTGCTTTTGCAGCAATCGGATTTAATCAGCATGAGATCGCCACTAAAGAAATGCAATGTTATGTTGTATCTCTTTGTTATCAACGTAATGTAAGAAACACACATAAATTTAGTGCCGGGGTAGATCTTTTTTATGATCAAAATTATATATACGATTATAAGATAGATCTTTTCAAAGAGCCTACAGGTATTGATAAAGTAAGAGCCGCCGCGCGTCTTGGTTATTCATATAATATTGGCCGCATTAGCTTACCAATTGAACTGGGCTATTATATGCTTCAAAAAAACAAACCTGATGGATATGTTGTAAGTAGAATAGGAGTGAGGTATTACAGTCGCTGTGGACTTGTTGGCCATTTTGGTTTACGAACTCATTTTGCAGTAGCTTATGATTTTGAATATGGTCTAGGATATAGATTTTTTATAAAATAGAATATTAAAAAAAGCATTACATATTTATTTCTGATCATTTTTTTTACAAGTTGTAAAAAAGAAAACGCTTTGGATTGTTTTAAATCTACGGGCACCGAAATAACTGAACTCAGAACGGTTGACAAGTTTAACATTATAAAATCCTATAATAAGATAGATGTAAATATTACAAAAGGAACGGAATTTAAGGTAGAAGTTGTTGCTGGTAAACATGTGATGAAGAGTATAAAAACAATTGTTGCCGATGGCATATTAAGTCTTGAGGATAAGAACAGGTGTAATTTTGTAAGAGGATATAAAAGAAAAGTAACGGTTAATATAACCATGCCTTACTTAATAAGAGTTGAGAACAGAGGAGTTGGCACTATAGTATTTACCGAAAATTACGCACAGGATACCATTCATGTTCTGGCGGAGAATTCGGGGGACATTTATCTCTCAGGAACATTTAACCAGGTTAAAACAAGTTCGCATGGCAATGGCGATATTTATTTAAGTGGAAGTTGTAATACATTGTATGCTTATACTTATGGAACAAATTTATTAAAAGCCGAAAGCTTAACTGTTAATAATTATGCTTTTATAGAAACAATAAGTATTGGTGATTGCTTTATTAATGCGCCAAACGGCGGAACGTTAGAATGCAATATCTGGCGTGCAGGTAATGTTCACTATAAAGGAAATCCTGCTACGGTTAGCAGATTTAGTGGCGATGGTAAAGGAGAATTAATTAAAGATAATTAATTCTCAATAAACCTGTCTTTAATTTGCTGTTCGGTATTAATTATGTGAACAATAAATTTGATCTGGTTCAATAAAAATAATTGTTGGTTCCTGTGAGAAATTAACTGATATTTTTCGGTATTGGTTAATTGCAATG
>JBDSFC010000135.1:0-2734 GCA_039919745.1 Bacteroidia bacterium
AAACGTGGCGCTGAAGATGCCGTTAAATTTGACGAGATCACTTATTTAGGTTTTCCTTTTTCAATTTCTGAAACTTTTCAGCAACGTAATACCAATTCTTCTATTGAGGAATCTTTGGAACGTGTAAAGGAAATACAGGAACTTTGCTTAAAGACCAACAAAAAATTATTGGTTTATATTTCTATGGCCTTTGGTAATCCATATGGCGATGAATGGCATGCAGACATTGCTATTAACTGGTGTAAAAAACTAAATGCGCTTGGCATTAATAATCTTGCATTGGCGGATACTACAGGTTCTTCAAATCCTGAGAGTATTACGCAACTGTTCACTGCTTTAATTCCTGAACTAAAAACGGTTGAGTTTGCTGCCCATTTGCATTCAACCCAATTACAAGCCCAGGAAAAAATTGAAGCCGCTTACAAAAGTGGTTGCCGTAGTTTTGATGTGGCCATTCATGGTTTTGGCGGTTGTCCAATGGCGTCAGATGCCCTTACAGGTAATGTACCCACTGAAAGTCTTGAACTTTTTGCCAATACAAACAACATTCAACTTAATTTAAATAAAGAAGAACTTCATAAATGTTACGAAAACAGTTGGGAGATATTTAATAATTATCATTAATTTGAGCCGTAAATAAAACCCTTTTTTTGTGAGCTTATCTAAAATTAAAATACTTTTTTTATGTTTTGTGTCCTTTAATTTATTGGGACAAAAAGAATTTGAAAAGTATGGTCCGGCAGGTTGTGTGGTTTATACAGATCTAAAAGATGCTTTAAAGATAGAGACCCGCGTTTACAAATTAGACCTGAGCTATAAAAAACTGGAGCCAAAACAATACGAAAAACTTTACAAATTAAGAGATCTGCAGGCATTAAAGCTCAGCTCCAATGAGGTTACCGACTATCCAAAAAACTTTGATGCACTTACCAATCTTGTTTATTTTGCTTCTTACAATAATAAGTTAACGAGCTTTCCTCCCAACTTAAAACCTTTTGGTTTACTATATTATATGGAATTGCAGCATACTAAAATTGATAGCATTCCTGCGCAGATAGCCTTCTTAAATAAATTGCAATCATTTAAATTTGGTAATACTGACGATACTTTGGCTTTACCAAATACGCTTCATTTTTTAAAGAACCTTAAAGATGTAAGTATTGAAAACTGTGTGCTGGATAGTTTCCCGAAACAATTATTTAAAATTACTACTTTAAATTTTTTAAGTTTATCAAACACAAATACACATTTCTTAACCAAACATTTTGAGCGCTTTCAAAACCTTGAAGTTTTAATCATAGAGAATAATCCTTTAGCCTCTATACCTTTTGAGATCTATAAAGCGCAAAAACTAAGGTTAATATCATTTAGAGGTAATAAATTAACCAAATTACCGGATAGCATTAGTCAATTAGAAAACTTAACGTTGTTGGACCTGCGAGGAAATTTAATTGATAAGGATGAAATTGAAAAGCTGAAAATACTTTTACCGGGCTGTGAGATTAAATTTTGATCTTTTGACCAATTCTTAAAACAGTGGTTTCTTTTAAATGATTCTTTTTGCAAAGCGATTTAATTGTAGTATGATTACGTTGAGCTATCTTTCCTAAATTATCGCCATTTCTAACCCTGTAAATACCACCTTTTGCAACTGTACCCGAATATTTACCGCCTTTTGCATTAGATCTGGCGTAACCAATATCTCTTCTGTGACGCGTGTGTAATGCTCTTAGATCATATTTATTTTCAACATCTGCTTTTCTTAATGTAAAGCAATAGTCTTTTAATGTACCCTTTTCGTAATCAATAAAATCTTCAGTATCTAAAGCCTGACCTAAATAACGGAACTCAAAATGTAAGTGTGGTCCTGTTGAACGGCCGGTGTTTCCACCTAAAGCGATAAGATCTCCCGCAGTAACTTTTTGTCCCGGTTCTACCAATAATTTAGATAAGTGCCCGTAAACAGTTTCCAGTCCATTATTATGTCGGATAATTACACAGTTACCATAACCCTGGCAATATTTGGCAAAGCGTACCATGCCATCAAATGCAGAAACTACCTGGTCACCAATTTCAAGATCAATATCAGTTCCATAATGCGGGCGGTATCTTCTCCAACCAAAAACAGAAGTTAAACCTCCTTTAATTGGCATAACAAAGCCACCATCACCCATGTTAGTTAATTGAATAACAACCGAATCTAATTTAAAACACTCGTTAAAGTTATATGGATGTGCAGATAAAGTATCCCAGGTAGCGTAAAGATCATGACTTGGAAACAGGATCTGGTTTGTATCAGGACTTTCTTCCTCATTTTCAAGAAGGTTTTCGTGGTTAACAACAAACTTAGTGGTATCATCACGTTTTGCTTTGTTCTTTTTATCGTCTCCACGTTTGCCTTTGTCATCTCCATACGAAGAACTGATTGCATTTAGGTTAAGAAATGCAACACAAGTTATTGAGAATATGACAAATAGCCTTTTCATTTTTTCAAGAAGATTTGCAAAGATTAATTTTTTAACGAGAAAAGCAAACCCAACGTTCCGCTTTGGGGGTAAAAGTTATTAACAATTGGCAGTTTTTTCTTTTTTTATGATAAAAAAGGGTCAAATTGTCACTCAATTTCACTATTTTAAAAATTAAATTGTAGCATTTTTTCCGGATTATTGACCTTTAAACTCTTTTTGGAATTATTTACCTCAATATGTGTAATATTCATTTGCTCTTTTAAATG
>JBDSFC010000143.1:0-4315 GCA_039919745.1 Bacteroidia bacterium
GTATAAGTGTATCAATTTATAAAAAAGTATAAAACCCTTTCTTTCATATTCGCTTTTCAATTGATCTTTATGTTCTCCTCCGCTCAAAACGGACTAGACAGTTTAAAAGCGATCACAAAGAGCAATGCGCACGATACGGTTAAGTTAACCGCTTATACGGCCATTATAAATATTTATTGGAAAACAGATCTAAAGCAGGCTCTATATTATTCAAAAGCAAACTTAACGCAGTCTTTAAAATTTAAATCAGAAAAATTTATTGCTACAGCATATCATTGCCTTGCCGGTACATATTATTTTATGGGAGATTATCCCAATGCACTCTTATATAATTTCAGGGCGCTTAATATACGGCAGAAAAAACAGAAAGATGGTACAACAGTTGGCTCAAAAAAATCGATCGCCAGTAGTTACAATAACATCGCTTCTATCTATTCTAATTTGGGCAACTATCCAAAATCCATTGAAAGCAATTTAAAAGCATTAAAACTAAAAGAAGAGATCAACGATAGTATTGGGATTGCCCGGGCATACTCCAACATTGGTAATGTTTACGAGAAAATACACAATTACGATCAGTCAATAAAATTCCAGGATCAGGCTCTCAAGATGATGATCAAATTAAAAAATGATTATGGTATTGCTGCTTCCTATAATAATTTAGGGAATGTGCTTTTAAAAATCAATAATTATAAAAAAGCAAAATCAAATTTTGAAAAAGCGATTGAAATAAGACAACGTATTAATGACGAAGAAGGTTTAAATACAACCTATAATAATATGGGTGAAATGTATTTTGAACAAAAAGATTATGCCGAAGCTAAAAAATATTTTGAACAAGCCTGGATCTATTATTCGCAAAGCCAGGACCCTTATTTAAAAACAAGTATTCTTATTAACCTTGGAGAAATTTATAAGAATACCAATGAGCAAAAAAAAGCGGAGGAAAATCTAAGCCAGGCAATAGAAATAGCAAAGAAAAACAAATTACCTGAAATTGAAAAAAGCGGGTATGATTGTTTGGCAAGCCTCTTTTTTAAATTAAAGCAGTTTGATAAAGCATATAGTAATCTTAAAAAATACAACGAAATAAATGATACCATTTATAAAATAGAGAATTCTAAAAAACTGGCTGAATTGCAGGCCCTTTATGATGACGCGCATAAATCAAATCAGATAGAGGTCTATAAAAAAGAAAAGATACAATCTGAATTAGAGAGTTCGAACAAGGCACTTGAATTACAGAAACAGAAGAATTTTAAGAATTTATTTTTAGTTGGTATTATTGTTTTATTTGTGTTAGGGTTTATGCTATATAACCGCTACGCAATTAAAAATAAATTAAATCAACAACTCGAAATTCAAAACCAACATATTGCCGAAAAGAATGAAGACATTACCAATAGTATCAATTACGCCAAACGGATTCAAAATGCGATCTTACCGCCAAAGCGATTAGTAAAGGAAATTTTTAAGGAATCGTTTATCTTATATAAACCAAAAGACATTGTTGCCGGAGATTTTTATTGGATGGAGCAGGTAAATAATACTGTTTTATTTGCCGCTGCTGATTGTACCGGGCATGGTGTGCCGGGAGCATTGGTTTCGGTTGTTTGTAACAATGCTTTAAACCGTTCTGTACGTGAATATGGTATTGTTGAACCGGGCAAGATCCTTGATAAAACAAAAGAGCTGGTAATAGCTGAATTTGAAAAAAGTGAAGAAGAAGTAATGGATGGTATGGATATTTCTTTATGTGCTTTAGACCTTAAAACCAAACAACTTCTATGGGCTGGTGCAAATAACCCTATTTGGATAGTGAGGGATGGTGAATTGATCGAAAACAAAGGCGATAAACAACCTATTGGTAAATTTGAACAGGCAAAACCATTTACAACTCAGAAAATAGAACTTAAGACCAATGATTGTATTTATATTTTTACGGATGGTTACCAGGATCAGTTTGGTGGAGAGGCCGCTAAAAAATTTAAGGCCTCAAGATTTAAAGAGCTTCTTATTACCATTAATAAAAACACAATGGAAGAACAAATACGGTTGATCGATGAGACCTTTTATGCCTGGAAAGGTAAATTGGAGCAGGTCGACGATGTTTGCGTCATTGGAATAAGGTTATAAAAAGCAAACGGGTCAGTTTACCCTATGATTTCAATTTTATTATTTAGCAGTCACTCTGAACTTGATTCAGGGTCTCAGCACTAAGAAAGAACTTAGATACTGACTCAAGTACAGCATGACTATACTATAGAACTTTGTATTTTCTCGACTAATTTAGCTTAAACACGGCTTTTTTTTCTTATTTTAGGTTTTTAATATTGTTGTGAAATTTAAAAGTCTCTTAGTTTTAATTACTGTTTTTTTTGGCGTGAATTTTTATTCTGCCAACAGGGATTCTTTATTAAATATTGCCAAAAATTCATCTATAAGCGATAGCTCGAGATTTTTTATTTATTACGACCTTGCCTGGGATTATTTATACTCTAACCCTGATTCTGCTTATACATTTTCAAAACAGGCATTTGGTTATGCCAAAAAATCAGGCTCAGCACGTATTCAAACCAAAATACTGAATTTAATGGGTTCTTATTTCCAGGTTAAAGGAGATTATGTAAAAGCGATAGATTATTATCAAAAATCTTTAAAATTAGGAGAGCAAAAACATATTGATGAAGCCGTATTAGTTGCTTTGGGTAATATTGGCGCCATATACATTACATTAGGTCAAAACAAAAAAGGATTAGAGTATCAATTAAAAAGTCTCGCTATAGCTGAAAAAATAAATAACATTTCTAAGTTGGCCAGTATTTACAACAATTTAAGTTTGCTTTATAATAATTTCCTGGAGCCCGATAAAGCTCTTGTATATGGAAAAAAATCGTTGGCCATTTATGAGCAAATGAATAATGTGAATGGAACCTGTTCAGCATACGGCAATATTGGTAATGCTTATATGAACTTAAATAGGATGGATGAAGCATTGGTCAATTTTAAAAAGAACAATGAGCTGGCTAAACTCGCCGAAAATCCTTATGAGGAATGTACTTCTTCAATGGATATTGGTGAGATCTATTTTAAACGAGAACAGTATAAACTGGCTATACCCTATTATCTTAAGGCAAAAGAAATTGGTGAAGAAATTGAAGATGATAACAGTTTAAAAAGTGTTTACGCAAATTTATATACTATTTATAAAAAAACAGGGGATCTTAATAAAGCACTGGAAAGCAATGAAAAATATGTAGCAGTTATTGAAAAATTAAACGAAACAAATTCTAAAGATGAATTACATAAAAAAGAAATAGAGTTTGAATTTAACCGTCGTGCAGTAAAAGATAGCATTAAGAATGCACAAGAAAATATTATTAAGGATGAAAAAATAAAGGCAAATAAGGCGCAGATAGAAAAAGACAAATTACTTAAGATCGCTTTAACAACCGGGTTTATTTTAGTATTTATTTTCGGTATAGTGATCTTTAACAGGTTTAGGATAATCCGTAAACAAAAAGAAATTATTGAAATAAAAAGTAAACAAACGGAAGAACAAAAAGCGATCATTGAAAATAAAAATAAAGAGATCACCGATTCTATTAACTATGCAAAAAGGATCCAATACACATTATTGGCTCATACCGAATTTTTAAATGAACAGCTTGGTGAGAGTGATTATTTTACCTTATTTCAACCAAAAGATATTGTTAGTGGTGATTTTTATTGGGCTTGTGAGCAGGATAACAAGTTTTTCCTTGCCGTGTGTGATTCAACGGGACATGGCGTTCCGGGAGCTTTTATGAGCTTACTGAACATTGGTTTTTTAAGTGAGGCTATTAACGAGAAGTTAATTTTGCAACCCGATAAGATCTTAAATTATACCCGCGAAAGATTGATCAACTCAATAAGTAAAGAAGAACAAAAAGATGGTTTTGATGGTGTGATCTTATGTATTGATAAAAAGACAAAAAAAATCACTTATGCCTCGGCAAATAATTCGCCTATTATTGTTCGTGATGGAGAAATACTTGAGTTGCATAAAGATAAAATGCCGGTTGGTAAAGGTGAACGTGAAGATGCATTTACTCTAAATGAAATTAACATCCAAAAAGGTGATATGTTGTATTTGTATACGGATGGTTACGCAGATCAGTTTGGTGGTCCAAAAGGTAAAAAATACAAATACAAACAATTAAATAACCAATTGTTAGAAATAAATGCGTTATCTCCAAAAGAACAGGCGTCTGAACTGCTCAAGAATTTTGATGCTTGGAAAGGACAGCTGGAACAGGTTGACGACGTTTGTGTG
>JBDSFC010000155.1:0-3860 GCA_039919745.1 Bacteroidia bacterium
GTGGGCGGTACAGCAAATGCTGAACGCGTTGAAAAAGCCTTTAGGATCATTTTAAAAGACAAAAACGTAAAAGCGATTTTAGTTAATATTTTTGGCGGAATTGTACGTTGCGACCGTGTTGCGCAGGGTATCGTGGATGCTTACAAGAACATGGGTACCATTAATGTGCCTATTATTGTGCGTTTACAGGGAACAAATGCCGAAGCTGCTAAAAAAATAATAGATGAATCGGGCTTAAAAGTGTATTCAGCAATAGAATTTCACGAAGCGGCCAGTTTGGTAAATAAATTATTAAAAAACTAAAAAAAATAATATCTTTAAAAAATATAAAAGAACAGATGAACAAATCAACTCTATTATTTTTATCCGCTATAACTGCATTTACATTTAGCAGCTGCGGAGGCGGAGAAAAAACCGAAGAAATTGAAACAGGAGATTCTGTAAAGACAGAAGAACCACAAATAAATCCTGTATCTGAAACTTTTTTCCAGGTGCCATCTCCTGGAGAAATGCTGACCTTTATTAAAATGGTTGGTGGAAAGAACAACAAGAACACATCGTTTTTAAATGTTCCCGCTAACGAAAAAAATTACACAGACAACAAATCAAAAGCTTTGAACTTTGGTATCTACAGTTGCGATCTTAGCTACTGTAGTATTTTTGAGATCGGCTCAGAAGCATTAAAATATTTTGCTTCGGTAAAAAGAATGGGTGATCAGATTGGTGTTTCTACAGCTATTAAGCCTGAAGTTTTAAAACGTTTAGAGAAAAATGTTGGATCTTCTGATTCATTAGCTGTAATTACAGATGACGTTTATTTTTCATCTTTCGAAGCTTTAGAAGATAGCAAACAAGGCCCAACTTTAGCATTGGTTGTTGCCGGTGGTTGGTTAGAAAGTATTTATATCGCAACTAACCTTGCAAAATACGAAGAAAAAAGTCCTGTTATTGAACGTTTAGCTGATCAAAAATATACACTTGAGAACTTAGTTGAGTTTTTAAAGAAACACGAATCAGATCCTAATGTTGCAGCAGTAAAAGCAGATTTTGATGGTTTATTAGCGGAGTTTAATAAGATTAGCGAAAAAGATGTTACAGCAGCGGGCAAAGAAGGTGGTAAAACTGCTATGTTAGGTGGTGGAAAGCAATTATTCATTACCAAAGAAGTTTACGAAGCTATAGTTGCAAAAATTAAATCAGTTCGTAATTCTTATACATTAACTAAATAATATTCTTATCATGAAATACGTTTTAACCATATTAATAGCTGTTGTAATAAGCTCATCATCCTTTGCACAGGCTGGTGTTTGTGGAAATTTCCACAAAAAATATTGCAAACTTGAAAAAGATAAAGCCGATTGGCAATATAATGCGCAAAGCAAAAGCGGATTGTTCAACATGGGCATGGTGTCTAAATTACGTTGTGTAATTTATAAAGGAATGGATTACCGTATCTCAGTTTGTTGCGAAGCAACTATTGGCGATAAAGTAAACTATAAAATTTTCGATTCGCGTACTAATGAGTTATTGTTTGATAACGGTAAAAATGAAGATACACAAGTGTTCGAATTTCAAAGTGTAAGTACCCGTCAGTTAATTATCGAAGTAGTTGTTCCACAAGGTGCTACTGAAAAAGACAAACACAAGCCAACAGATGCTGCTTGCGTTGGTTTATTGATCGAACATAAGATCACTGATAAACAAGGTTTCTCTACATACTAATCATAAAAAATACTTCAAAGAACCCAATCGAAATTCCGGTTGGGTTTTTTTATTTAAATTTGTTACCTAAATAATTCACATGTCAGTTCATAAAGAAATAAAAAAAGTAACCACTAACGTTTTACAGGAAATGAAACGTCGTGGTGAAAAAATTGCTATGCTTACTGCATATGATTATACCATGGCAAAAATTATTGATAGCGCCGGTATTGATGTGATTTTGGTTGGCGATAGCGCAAGTAACGTTATGGCTGGTCATGAAACAACTTTGCCAATTACGTTGGATCAAATGATCTATCATGCCGGATCGGTAATAAGAGCAATAAACAGGCCGCTGGTTGTTGTGGATCTGCCTTTTGGATCTTACCAGGCCAATTCTAAAGAGGCTTTGAACTCAGCAATACGTATTATGAAAGAAAGCGGGGCGCATGCTGTAAAACTGGAAGGTGGCCGCGAAATAAAAGAAAGTATCGAACGTATCTTAACAGCCGGTATTCCTGTAATGGGACATTTAGGATTAACACCACAAAGCATTTATAAATTCGGAACCTATAACGTAAGAGCAAAAGAAGTTGATGAAGCTGAGCGCTTATTGGAAGATGCGAAATTATTAGAAGAGTATGGTTGTTTTGCTTTAGTGGTAGAAAAAATTCCTGCTACATTGGCTACTAAAGTTTCTCAAAGTATTTCAATACCTGTTATTGGTATTGGTGCCGGTGCCGGTACAGATGGACAGGTGCTTGTAACACATGATATGTTGGGCATGACGCATGAATTTAGCCCACGCTTTTTACGCCGTTATTTAAATCTATACGAAAGTATGGGAAATGCTTTTAAACAATATATTATTGATGTAAAAAACAAAGATTTTCCAAGCGATAAAGAACAGTATTAAATTATCTTATCCTTAATTTTTCAGCTTGCAATACTTCTTTTGTAGCTATATCGTAAAGAAAAGCTACAACGTTTACGTACTTATCTTTTACACAAACATTTGGTTTGGTAGCTGAAGTAAAAAAACATTTGTTCACTAAAAAACAACCATAAGATCTGGTTACTGTATCGTTAACAGCAGGCGAAGTCTTTACTAATTCCCCCCATGCACCGTTAAATGATTCTATAACTATATTATCAAAGCGGTAATGCAAACGTCTCGAACCTCCGTTTGGGTCCATAATAGCACCTGGAGGAGGTGAACCATCTTTTTGATCAGAAACTATACTGTCCTGTGTAAATAAAACAACCAGGTTAACATCATTAGGCCAGGCTGTTTTAAAAGTGGTTTTTACTTTTACATTGGTATAATGACTTACAGTATCATAAGAAGTAGTAAGATCTAACTTTGCACTCCAGGGTTTTGCTAATGCTGTTGCAACCAAACCTGACCACGTAGAATAATTTTGTGGGCCACCAACGCGGTTCACAAAACCTTTTGGTAAACCCGCACTTGACATGCCGAATCCACCTAAACTAATTTGATCCCATGTTGTTGAAGCATCGTTACGAAAATCTTCCTTATAGATAGTGTCATTTCCAGGATCGTTGTATGATTGAGGAGCTGCAAAAGTAGTACTTACGTGATTAGCGATTATAATGATATTAGCTTTTGGAGTTAATGATTCCGCTGCTTCAGCTGCTCTTGGACAGTTAATACAAGTGTGCCCGGTGAAATCTTCAAGCAATACATTTCTCGCTGAACTTGATTTTGTTTTTACCACCATCGTGGATGAATCTACACAATGTGGAATAACAGGTGGTCTTGTATCAGGATGTTTTACTTTATCACAACCAACAAATAAGAGAGAAACAAATAAAATAAATATGATCGATGTTTTCATGCGTATTAATTATATATAAAGATACTAAAAACTACTGGTAATTGAAAGTGTTATACCATTAGAGGCTGGTACTGTACGGCAAACCCCACCAACACAGAAAATACCTGCGCTTTGTTTACCATAACTTACTGCAATACGGTGCGCTTCTTTATTATAACCAAAAGTGCCTAAATAATAATGGATCCTTAAATTCTCAGCCGGGTTACCGTAATTGTATTGATCATATACTGCAAAGAACCAGTTGCCACTTGGTGTCCATTCCAATAAAGCAGTGCCCCAATTACCACGTGCAACTAAATT
>JBDSFC010000242.1:0-8162 GCA_039919745.1 Bacteroidia bacterium
TAACGTGATCTTTATTTTAGCATCTACTTCTTCACCATTATAGAATAATGTCCCAGGAGGTGCGCCAATATTGTGATTTTTACTCATCTGTTTCTGTCTCTAAGTTTTTATTTCCTTGTACAACAACAACAATCTCTCCTTTAATTGGTTTAGAAGAATAAAAAGCAATTAATTCTGTAATAGTTCCTCTTTTTGTTTCTTCAAATAATTTTGTGATCTCGCGCGATACACTTGCTTTACGCTCCGGCCCTAAATAAGTTTTAAATTCTTCTAATAATTTTAAAAGCCGGAAAGGCGATTCGTAAACAATAAATGTTTTTTCTTCCTGCGCCAATAACTTTAAACGTGTTTGCCTTCCTTTTTTTTGCGGAAGAAAACCGTAAAAACTAAATTCATTACAAGGCAGGCCGCTGTTAACCAGAGCTGGCACAAAGGCTGTTGCACCAGGCAGACTTATAACTGAAAGATCATTGGCAATAGCTTCGCGAATTAATAAAAAACCCGGATCTGAAATGCCTGGCGTGCCGGCATCAGAGATCAACGCAATATTTTTTCCTGAATTTAAAGATGAAATAAGCTCTTCCAGGATCTTATGTTCGTTATGTTGATGATAAGATTTTAAAGGCTTTTCTATTTGCAAATGCTTTAATAAAAATGAAGAAGTGCGGGTGTCTTCGGCCAATATCAGATCAACACTTTTAAGTATGTTAATAGCACGAAGTGTAATGTCTTCTAAATTACCTATTGGTGTTGGTACTATAAATAATTGTCCGCTCATTTAAGTTTGAAGTTAAATTTTTGAGAGCTGGGAAATAAAAGGAAAAAGAATAGTTATTGATAAGAGGTTGTTAATGTTATGTTTGTCATACTGACGAAGAAAAAATCTGTTTTTAGATTCCTCCTTTGTCGAAATGACTGGAAGATTACTTAAAACTTTGCATATCACAAAGCTTTTTGTACGTACCATTTAACGCCAGTAATTGCTCGTGAGTGCCGCGTTCAATGATCTCACCTTTTTGCATTACCACAATTTCATCGGCGTTCGCTATGGTAGATAAACGGTGTGCAATAACAACGCTCGTTCGGTTTTTCATTAAATTGGTCAAAGCTTCCTGTACTAATTTTTCACTTTCAGTATCTAAGGCAGAGGTGGCTTCGTCTAAAATCAGGATAGCGGGATTTTTTAAAATGGCACGCGCAATGCTTAAACGTTGGCGTTGACCCCCACTTAATTTGCCGCCACGATCACCAATAATGGTATCATAACCCTTTGGCAATTGCATAATAAATTCGTGGGCGTTAGCGATTTTGGCAGCTTCTGTTACATCTGCGTCCGAAACATTTTGCATTCCAAAAATAATATTGCTCTTAACAGTGTCGTTAAATAAAATACTTTCCTGCGTAACAACACCAATGTGTTTACGTACACTTTCAGTTTCTAGATCTTTAATATCTGTGCCGTCAATTAATAAAGCGCCTTTATCACTTTCATAAAAACGTGGCAGCATGTCGGCTAATGTTGTTTTACCGCTTCCACTTTGCCCAACAAGTGCAATGGTTTTACCTTTCGCAATCTTTAAATTAATATCGCGTAATACATATCCATCGTCACCCTTATGATATGCGAACCAAACATTTTTGTATTCAATTTCTTTAGTAAAATCAGAAAGTGTTTTTGCGTTTGTTTTATCGATTATCACATTATCTGCTAATAAGATCTTATCAATTCGTTCTTCGCTGGCAACACCTTTTTGAATATTGCTGTAAGAAGTTGTTAATTGTTTAATGGGCGGGATTAACTGAGAAGCAAGGATAAAATACATTAAAAATAATGGCCCTGTTAATTCGCCCTTAAACACCATACTGCCACCGATAAATAAAATAAACATTAAAATGCCTGTAACAACAACTTCGGTTAAGGGTGAACTAAGATCTGTTTTACGATACACATTTACTGATTGTTTGTAATACGTTTGATTGATGTTTTCAAACTTTTTTTGCATTGGCCCCATTGCACTAAACGCTTTGATCACTTTTAAACTCCCCAGCGTTTCTTCGATCACGCTTATCAATCCACCTAATGTTTCTTTGCTTTTGCGGGATGCACTCTTAAGACTTTTTCCCAATAAGGCAATAAATAAAGCGGCAATAGGCAGAAGTAATAAAATATAGATAGTAAGTTTTGTGCTTACTAATAACATTAAACTAAATGAAATAATTATGGTTAACGGTTCTCTAAAGATCATTTCAAGCGTTTGCATAATGCTCCATTCAATTTCCTGAACGTCTGATGTCATGCGGCTCATAAGATCACCTTTCTTTTCTTCGCTGTAATAACTCAAAGGCAGATCCATTGCTTTTTTATACATTTTATTTCGAAGATCACGAACAACACCATTACGGATAGGTGCAATAAAAAACATGGCCAGGTAACGAAAGAGGTTCTTAAAAAATGTCATTACAAAAACGGCTACACAAATAATAATGAGTGCTTTTAATTTACCGCCTTGAGTAACAACAAGGCCCATTAAATAATAATTAGAAATGTCTTTAATGTATTCAGAAGATAATTCGAATTTTGGTTTTCCTTTTAATAAAATCAGGCCGGTTTCAACAAGATTAGTCTCTTCAAACAATAATTTTAAGAAGGGCATCGCAAGTGTAAGGCTGACTGCGCTGAAAATTGCAAAAAGAATATTAAAAAACACGTTGGCAACAAGGTAACCCTTGTAATTTTTAGCATATTTTAATACCGAAAACAGCTTTTTCATTAAGTCCTAAACGTAAATTTATTTGAATTATTAGCGAAGATACTACAAAAATCTCAGTACATTTACAGTATGGAAAGCCTTAGGCAACAAAAAGTAAATAAATTGCTGGCAAAAGAGCTGGCAGAGATTTTCAGAAGTGAAGCCCGGTCGCTTTTTGGTGGTGGTTTTATAACTGTAACTACGGTTCGTATTAGCCCTGACTTAAGTTCTGCTAAAGTATATTTAAGCATTATGGGTAATAAAGACAAAAAAATTGTTTTTAAAATGATACAGGATCAAACCAGTGTTATCCGTAAGAAATTAGGATTAATTGTGGGAAAACAATTAAGAATAGTGCCGGAATTGATGTTCTACATAGATGATTCTTTAGATTATGCGATGAAAATAGAAGAACTTTTAAAAAAGTAAATTCTGGATTTTTCATTTTACATAGCCAAACGATATTTAGTCTCAAAAAAATCCAATAATGCCATAAACATTATTAGTTGGATAAGCATTATTGCTATTGCCATTACTACTGCCGCTTTAATTATTATTCTTTCTGCCATGAACGGATTGACCGGAACGGTGGCAAACCTCTATAATGTTTTTGAACCCGATCTTAAGGTTACAGCTACAAAAGGAAAATATTTTGAAGCCAATGATAAATTAATTTCTGAAATTAAAAATATTGAAGGTGTAAAAGTTATTTCAAAAACGTTAAGTGATAAAGCTTTATTAAAGAATATTGATAAACAGGTTTTGGTTACGATAAAAGGCGTTGATGAAAATTTTAATAAAGTAGCTGAGATAGAATCCTCTGTTGAAGACGGCACTTACGGACTGAGCGAAAATAAAAGAGCCAATATTCTTTTGGGGCGAGGGATCGCTAATCAATTGCAGGTAAATATTCGCGAATTTGTAAACGAGTTAAGTATTTTTAGTCCTGTAAAAGGAAAATCAAATAGTTTAAATCCGGATGATAATTTTAACCAGGTTTACTGCACGCCTGTAGGAGTTTTTTCGTTGAACGATGAATTTGATTACCAATTTGCTTTTGTAAATATTGAAACGGCCAAAAAATTATTTGATGAGCCAAATAAAGTTAGTGCAGTTGAGATCTTATGTGAAAAAGGAAAGTATGAAGATGTACAAAAAGTATTGCAGGAAAAATTAGGAGATAAATTTTTAGTGAAGAATCGTTACCAGTTAAACGATGTATTATTTAAAACTTTGGAAACTGAAAAACTGGCAACATTTATTATACTTGCTTTTATTTTAATTATTGCTACGTTCAATATTATTGGCGCGTTAACCATGCTTATCATCGAAAAAAGAAAAGACATTAAAACCCTTCATAGTATGGGCGCAAACACAACGTTCATAAGAAATATATTTATGCGCGAAGGCTTTTTAATTACTGGAATAGGTGCTATAATTGGCTTACTAATTGGTTTGCTTGTTTGTTGGTTGCAAATACAATTTCATTTGGTAAAATTTGGCGACGAATTTATTATACCTTATTACCCAATTGATATTCAATTAAAAGATTTTGTCTGGATCTTTGGATTAATTATGTTGATTGGTTTCTTTGCCGCACTCTATCCTGTGCGTGTATTTACAAAAATGGACCTTGTCCATTAAGGGATTTATGATTAAAGATTTAAGACGAAAATCAAATCTTTAATCCTACATCATTAATCTTTAATCATTTTTATGCTTCCCACCATTTAGCTTTAATACCAACGTAAACCCCATCTTCATTTATTTTTATGGGATAAAGGGTAATTGCAAATGCACCACCTGAAGTGGCTTTCCCGGTTTCAAGATCAAATGAATATCGGTGAAGCGGACAAACAATCTCGTTTTCTTTTGTACAAAAGCCCTTGTTTAAGCTGGCGCCATTGTGCGGACATTTATCTCCAAAAGCAAAAAGGCCTTTAGCGGTTCTTGTCACACAGATCTTCTCGCGGTTAAATTCAAAATTGATAAACGTATTTGGCTGAAGGTAATCTTCTGCCTTGTCTTCTTTTTCGAATATTTTAAACCAATGGTAACTCACAATATATTTTTAGCCGCAGATTAAAATATTTTTTGATGTACTTGTATAAAAATAAATGTGTGCCATCAGTGAAATCTGTGGCTTTTTTTAAATAATATCACTCATGGTATAAATTCCTTTTTTACCATTTAAGAATTCGGCCGCAACAACAGCTCCCATTGCAAAGCCCTTGCGGTTGTAAGCTTTGTGCATGATCTCAATATCATCTACTTCTGATTGATATTTGATAATATGTGTTCCCGGCACTTCGCCTTCACGAATATCTTTAATAAACAGAGTATCTGCATTTTTATCGCTGAGACTCCATTTTGTTTTTTTATCAATTTTATTGATGATCTGTTCTGCTAATGTAATCGCAGTTCCACTTGGTTTATCTAATTTATGGATGTGGTGGATCTCTTCCAAACTTACTTCATAATCGTTATACTTATTCATCAATCCTGCTAAATAAGTATTTACTTTAAAAAATAAATTCACTCCCAAACTAAAATTGGTTGCATGAAATAATGTGCCGTTTTTTTCTGTACAAAGTTTTTTGATCTCTTCAAAATTATCATACCAACCAGTAGTGCCAACAACAACAGGCACTTGAGCGTTAATACATTTTTTAATATTTTCTAGAACTGTATGTGGTGTACTGAATTCAATAATTACATCCGCTTTTTTAAGATCAGCCTCTGTAATTTTATCTACATTATCCTTATTAATTTTAAGAACTATGGTGTGATTTCTTTTTACAGCAATGGCTTCAATTTCTTTTCCCATTTTGCCGTAACCGAATAATGCAATATTCATTTTATTTAAAGTTTAATTTAATTGAAAGACCTGTTGCCATTTTATAACCTGCCGCAGTTCTATAAGTACTCTGCCATGGATCAATATGAATGCTAAGGTCATCACTTACGTCGAATGTTCTTAAGTGGGCATCCACATTAGCGTCAACAATATTTATCAAATAAATAATACTGAATCCAATAATAGCAAAATCGCGGTATTTACGGTACTGTAATTTAAGTGTTTGTAATTGATCGCCACTGTATTGCGTTAGGGCCGGCATAGTGGTTGAATCTTCATCGTAATATGCCCTCACATTTGTTCTGTATAAATTATATTGTTTGTTATTACTTAAGAACATATAACCAAAACCCCCAATACCTGCGTAAATGATCGGAATTTTCCAGTATTTTTTATTGTAAGCTTGTCCAAGACCCGGCACAATTGCACTCAGGATGCTTGCCCTTCGCGCAACCGAATAGGTAGCTTTTTTTTGACTTTTGGTTTGCGTCGTTGTGTCTTTTCCTAAAGCAATAGTATCAATTTGCGACGAAACATTGAAGGCAAAAAATAAAAAAATAAGTATGATTAAATTCCGGATCAATTTATTTTACAATATCCTTAATGTTTGTATTTCCAAGATCTGTATCTAATGATTTATCAAGATCGTGCATTAATTGATTGATGTGAATAAGCTCATTGGTATCACTAATTGGTAAAGCATTTACACCATTTTTTTCTAACGATTCAATAACATGTTTAACTGTAAATTTACTTTCGGTAATACCTGGTTGATATACAATTTCTTTATCCTTATCCGTTTTCATTTCAACAAAAATTCCCGCTGATACAAATTCGTTTATAATGTTGCGCGCTAATCTTACCGGTAGATCCAGCTTATGAGCAATTTGAATGGCTGTTAAAGGTTTTTCACCCTTAAAAAATCCTTTGGCAACTAAATTAGCGATCATTAAAGCAATAACTTTTTTATAACGCACACTTAGTTTTGTGATCTCATTCTCTAATTCATAATGGTCAACATTTTGGTTGGCGAAAGCAATTTCTGCTCCAAATAAAACAACGTACCAACTGTATTGTACCCAGATCAAAAATAACGGTAAGGCCGCAAAGCCACCATAAATAGCGCTCATTGAGCTGGCGCCAATTTGAAATTTAACATAAGCCCAGCCTAGCAATTCAAATAAAATAGTAGCTATTATTGCGGCTACAAAAGCAGATCTGAAATTTACTTTAGTGTTTGGAAGAACAATATACAAGAATGTAAATACTCCTGTAATTAAAGAGTAAGCTAAAAGTTTTATAAATATAGTTCCAACAAAACCAAGCACGGCAATGTTACCGATTTTAGTTTGTATTGCAACGATCAAACCTCCCGAAATGATAAGAAACAAAGGGCTTATAAGCATTACTGTTAAGTAATCGGTAATTTTTCTAACCCAGCTTCTGCCTTTTTTGATCTCCCAGATCTCATTAAAATCAGCTTCCATGCTAACCAATAATTTAAGTACGCTCCATAATAATAAAACGATACCAAAACCGGCAATGATGCCTCCTTTTGCGTTTGATAACATAGAGTTAGCATAAACAAATGCCTTGGTAAGTAAGTCGCTGTATTCAGGATTTTCTTTCAGTATCTCTACCTGAAGATCTTTTTCCAATCCAAAACCTTTAGCGATCGCAAAACCTAATGCCAATATCGGAACAATAGAAAATAAAGTATAAAAAGTTAAGGCAGTAGCTTTGCTTAAACATTTATCCTGGTTAAAGCCCTGAACGGCTAAAGAAAAAATACGTAATTGCCTTAATAAAAACCCTTGCCTTTTATCAACTTTATCAAGTCGGATGTGCCATAGTTTTTCTGAAATAAAATGACGTGAGTTTTTAATAAGAGTAAGTATATTGGCCATATCAAACAAAATTAACAAAATATTTAAAGAGCAATGAATATTTAAATTATCTTCATGCAGACTTTAACTTTTTATAGTATTTGAGCACCAATAAAAAATATTTCTTTCAGGCTTTAGGCCCTTTACTGGCAATGGTTTTCTGGTTTTTTATCGATCTTGATAAAAACAATCACCAAGTAAGCTTAATGGCCGGTGTTGCCCTGTGGATGGTGACCTGGTGGTTTAGCGAAGCTGTTAGTCTTGCTGTTACTGCATTGGTACCCGTTTTAATGTTACCGGTATTAGGCATTGCCGACTGTAAATCGGTTTCGCAGCAATACACGGATAGCATAGTTTTTTTATTTATTGGTGGTTTTATGCTGGCTTTTGCAATAGAAAAATGGCACCTTCATAAACGTATTGCCTTAAAAATACTTTCGATAGTGGGCACCAAGCCTTCAACGGTTTTATTTGGTGTAATGATCTCTACTTATTTGATCAGTAACTGGATCAGCAACACCGCTACCACCATGATGTTATTTGGAGCTGTTTTTGCCCTGGTTCATGAAACAAAAGAATATATCCATAAAAATGCCGGAAAATTTGCAGCTGCTTTATTATTAGGCCTTGCTTTTTCTGCAACAATTGGAGGAATGGCAACACCCGTTG
>JBDSFC010000254.1:0-2673 GCA_039919745.1 Bacteroidia bacterium
ATGCACCCGGGCCCAATTAACCGCGGTGTAGAGATCACCAGTGATGTGGCAGACAGCAAACAATCTATTATTCTTGAGCAGGTTGAAAACGGAGTTGCCGTGAGAATGGCAGTAATGTTTTTACTCGCTGGAAGACAAGGGTAACAAGCATCATCAAAAAACATCTAAATTTATTTCTTGGGCGTATCCCTTCGGGCCGGGCTTTCCGCTACAAGTCCTCGTTCCGCTTCGCTTCACTGTGGGCTTTTCGCTACAATCCCTTACGCAAGTCTGCTAAAAAATATGGATATTCCGCGTGAGCGATTGTAGTGCCCGCCCGTTCCGGTACGGGCGGGGAAATCTTTTTTGTGAGGATGCGAGCAAAAAAATTGGAACGTAAAGCGCGACCCAAAGGGGCACGCCCACGAAATTTAAATTGTTTGTGAATCAGAAGCTTCCAAACATTAAATTACATCCTCGTACATCACTATGATCAAAACGCCCCATCAATTCCAGTTTATTATTTTCATTTATTTTACCAAGATCTTTTGTAGCAATAAATGAACAGGAATATATATTTGCAAGATCAATCACGTTAATACCACCGGTTCTTCCATCCTTTCTTATTTTTAACGGATCGTCGGTTTCGCGGATCAAAAATTTCATCCATGGCGGCGAAGAAAATTCTGTATTTTCTAAACTATAAGCCTGGCTTAATAACTCAGTCATACCGTATTCACTGTGAATATTATTTATTTTTAAGCCGTTTTTTAAATAAGTGTGTAATTCAGGTTTTAGCATTTCTTTGCGGGTTCCTTTCATGCCACCGGTTTCCATTACAATAAAATTATCTGTTAAGCTAATTCCTATATCACAAAGGTCCATTAAAGCATAAGACACGCCAATTAAAATTACTTTTTGCTTTGTTATTTTTAGTTCATTTATTTTTAAAATAAGCTCATCAATGTTATCTAAGAAAAATCCACTAAAAGGATGTTTGGATTCTTTAATTAATTTATCGCACATATAAACCAACGATGAACCTTTGCGTTGCAAATAATTTGGTAATAACGCTAAAAAACAAAAATCAGAAGGTTGGCCGTAAAATAATTCAAATCCTTTTAAAAAACTTTTTTCATAAATTAAAATGTCATTTACAAAATGGGTTGCCGGTATTTGCGATGTAGTTGCGCTACTGGTAAACTGAATTGTTTGCGAATTTAACGGCGAACTGATCACTTTATTTTTTTTAAAAAATTCGATCGGTAAAAAGGGGATTTGTTCAAGCGTTTTAACTGTGTCTGGATCAATATTTAAAAGCTTTACCCATTGATTATAAATTGGATTTTGAACGTACTGAAAGTTAAAAATACTTAAAGAAAGCTCTAAAAATGAGCTTTCTGAGGCAATATTAAATATGTTGTTTTCGTTATTAAACAAGCGTTTGGCTAACTAGTAATAATTTTGTAAATTTATATATTGATTTTAGATTGATGCGCTTAATTGTAATAATATTTTTGATGAGCCTTTTTTGTTTTGCCTGTGTAAAGAGACAAACCAAAGATCCTGTACCTGCCATTACTTATGAAACTTTTGTTTCCTCAAAAACAAACGGGATCGATGATGGCCAGATGGTATTAGGCTATGAGGATGGTGATGGCGATATTTTCAGGGAAGAAACAACGCATATTCCCAACCTTATTATGAAATTTTACTATTACAATAACGGTACACATCAATTTACCGGCTTTTTTGATACAAATATTAATGACACTTTTAATATAGCTAAGATCATTACACAACCCGGTGATGGTTTTAAAGGAAAATCAATTAAAGGAGAGATCTATATTCCGATGGCTGAATTCAGACCGGCAGATTCTATTAAAGTTTTTAAGTACGTTATTTTTGCTTTGGATGAATCGGGTAATAAGTCAAATATTGTTACCACGCCACAATTTACAGTTGACTATTAAGGCTTAAGTGCTTTCAACATTTTTTCCGCAATAATCTTACTCATTTTAAAATTACTCTCATATGTCCAACCGCCAATATGTGGACTTAGAATAACTTTATCAGAATGGAAAAGATAATTTAAAGGCGCGGGAATTTCTTTATTCTCAATTTGTTCAAACGAAACACTTTCATATTCCAATACATCCAGACAGGCGCCTTTTACTTTTCCCTTTTCAATAGCAGTTACAAGATCGGAGGTATTTAAACATTTACCTCTTGCAGTATTAATAATATAAATGTCTTTTTTAAATTTATTAATGAAGTTAGCATCCAACATGTATTCGGTTTCTTTTGTTAACGGCACATGCAGACTAACAACATCACACTCTTCAAATAATTTTTCGAGCGTAGATTCGATCATTACATCATTTCCAAAACCCGAAATATATTTATCGTATACTAAAATCTTACAATCAAAACCGGTTAACTTTTTAGCAAAGCTGCTTCCCATTTGTCCGTAACCAATAATACCAATGGTTTTATCTTTTATTTCAAAACCACGATTTTCTGCACGTAACCAAATGCCTTTTCTTACTTCAAGATCTGCCTTTTTTAATTTAGTTGCCAACATCAACAACATAGCAATGGCATGCTCACCAAGTGCATCTCTATTACCTTCGGGCGCACTTACACATTTTATTTTTTTTAATGTAGCATATTCCACATCAATATTTTCCATGC
>JBDSFC010000281.1:0-8814 GCA_039919745.1 Bacteroidia bacterium
ACTCGCTGTTGCAGGTTGATACCCCATATAATTTTTAGGGATCGCATTTGCTTTATGACATCTAGATGATTTGGTTTTATCAAAAAGATCTACTGTACCGCCATTAGCATTAGACCATGTTTCAGTCTTAATAATTTCGCCATAACCTGATGGGATACACTTTGCATCCATACCAGCATTAGTTACAAGATTTTGAGAAAACCCTAAACCAATTCCTGTGAATAGAAAAAATAAAGTGTTTATTGTTTTTGTTGCTTTCATAGTTTTTAGTTTTAATTTATTTTTTGCGTATCGCTTATATTAGTTACTCAAATTTAATACCACGTTTATATTATTGTATTGAAACACTTGTGATCATTTTTCCATTGCTGGAAACTTTAAAGTCTACCTTACGGTTCTCCTGGTGGTGTTGTTCGTCGCACACTACTCCATCTATGCACCCATTCTCGATCATTGATTCTCCATATCCAACAACAGATGTGATCCTGCGCTTAGAAATTCCCTTCTCAACCATATATTGTTTTATTGAATT
The DNA here is from genome assembly GCA_039919745.1 of Bacteroidia bacterium. Classification (GTDB taxonomy): domain Bacteria; phylum Bacteroidota; class Bacteroidia; order B-17B0; family Aurantibacillaceae; genus Aurantibacillus. The sequence continues at coordinate 533 of JBDSFC010000281.1, forward strand.
AGCACGCTTAACAGATAAGTTTTTATTATATAAATCTGTACCTCTTGAATCAGCATAACCATTGATCACGATAGTGAGGTCACGATTTTGTTTCATAACATCAATGTTTTTATCAAGAACTGATTTTGCATCTTCACGCAAAGTAGATTGATTATAGTCAAAATAATCTGGTGTTGAATTCCAGCCTAATGCAGCTAACTGTTCATTATTCAATTCTCCTGCCGGGGTCATTTTCTTTTTAGTTATTACAGGTTTTGTTTCCTTTTCTGTTTCACTATTATTTGCAAGAATTGTTTGTCCAATAACTATTTCTTTTTCGGCACACATGGCCAATAAAGTTGGGCAAGTGTCGCAATACACAATTGTTTTTGCAAATACTTTATACGTATTGTTACCACTAAATGCGTATTCAATTTTATCAGAGGTTTGTGTTAACAGTTCATCATTTACTTTCCAACTTATAGACTTAATGTTATTTTTATATTTTTCAGGTATATTCACTGAAAAAGAATACGTTAATTGGTTTTCGTTGCTAGGCATAGCATTGATCACAAATAATGTGTCGATAGATTTACATTTTGGAGTTTCATTAGATACATAGTGTACATTATAAATATCCATATCACCATATCCTCCTTGTCTGCTTGATGAATAAAAACCTTTAGAACTATTTGGATTAAGCGCAAAATAAATATCATCACCGGGAGTATTGATAGGTTGTCCTAAATTTTCAGGAGCAGTCCATTGGCCGTTCTCATCCATATGTGTTTTGTATACATCATACCCACCGTATCCCGGAAGCCCGTTTGAAGCGAAGAATAATGTTCCATCTTCAGTTAAAAAAGGAGCGTCTTCATTATAATCTGTATTAATATTATAGGGCAATAATTGAGGATCTGACCATTGTCCATCTTCACCTTTTAATGATTTGTAAATATCAGTTCCACCTCTACCCTTTTCTGATTCACTGGTAAAAAGTAACATTTTTCCATCGCTTGATGCAAAGGCATGTCCCTGCAAGTATGAAAAATTAATATTTGATGCCATTTTGTGTTCAGCTTGTGTTGTATCATTTAAATTAGCTTCGTATAATTTTCCACCTCTGAAAACATATAGCGTTTTACCATCTGCAGAAGCAGAAACAGCTGATTCTCCGCCTTTCCTGAATTTAGTTTTATCTCCGTTCTCCGGAAAGGTAGTTCTTCTTGGCGTAGAGAACACGCCATTCTTAACTGTTGAAACATATATACTTTCAAAATATCTTCTATCTAATCCGTTCTTTTTCTCTTTAGGTGTATCTTTTCTTTTTGAAGTAAAGATCATTTCGCCATGTGTATATACTGGACCATATTCAGGCATCTCAGTATTTATAACAGATCCTATATTTTTTACTGATTGTTGTTCAGGTGGGGCGATCTCAGGATGTTCCATCGCGTATTTACAATCCGCAACACGTTTTGCTAAGAAGATATCATAGTCAGGATTATCTTCTTTATTATCGGTTGCTGATTTTCCATAAAAATACAAGGCGCGAGGATAATTCCCGATATAGTGATAACTTTTCCCCAGGTCGTTATTTATTTTCATTGAATTTTTTCCTGGACTTTTCTTTATAGCTTTTTCTAAATAAGGAATTGCTTTATCATATTTTCCTATGTATTCTGAAAGCACAACGCCTTTTCCGGCGTTTGCGTAAAAATTCATACTATCCTTCGCAAGTATCTGATCATAGTAGGATACAGCTTTATCATAATCATAAACATCAACGGCATTACTGGCTTTCCTCAACAACTTTTTTTCTTCCGAACAGGATACTATTATCAATGTAGATAGTACTATTGGTATAAGTATTATTTTTTTCATGACTTCTTTTTTAATTAGTAATTGCAAACGGGTTGCCATCTAATTATTGTTATCATCCATTATTGATATAATTACGAATAAATACCTGTTTAACTTAGCTTGTGCATTTAAAACCACGAAAAGGGGAAAGAAAATTCTCATTTATATAAAAAATCAATACTGTGATGCTGGCATACAGTTTACTACTATATAGTATCTTTCACTCAACATATAGGGAGGGGATAGAATTTAAAAAAAAGAAATTGCTCGGGATAATGCAACTATTTTAATTAGATCTATCTCCTTCTTCCTTTTTAAGAAATACTTAAGGCAATGTCTACTAGTGGCATCACGTTTGAAAAGATAAAACGTCCTTATTTACAAATCATTTATTTTTTATTTATGTCAGAAACATTTACACTTTTATTAAAGAAACAAGAACAAAAGATCTTTACGATCAAACAAAATATTTTGATCACTAAAAAAGCTAAATGCACAAGATGCAACACAAAGGTTGTTTTAAAACACATTCCCCAAAGCACCAGGCATTGCTTTTTTTGTACAAACTGTCAGCTAATGTTCGAAAAATAATTTTCATCATCTATAAATAACTAAATCTAAAACTTTATGAAAAATTTACTCAAAATTATCATTCTAACCATTTTTACAGGTTTTATTTTTTCGTCGTGTAGTAAACATATGTCTATTACAAAACGAAAATATACTAAAGGTTATTATGTAAACCATTCACACAAAAGATCAGATGTAAAAATTCAACCAACGGTTGCTTCTATTAAACCTGAAACAAGTAAGACCGAACAACATGTTATTCTTAAACATGATAAAGAAATTATTACAACAAACCAGGAAACAGAATTTCCTTTAACTGCGGCCGTGACGAGATCTGAGCCAAAAACCAATTCCCAAAATCTAAATACAAAATATAATAATACTAAAATAAACAGCAATTTTTATAAAGTAAAACGTCTTGATAGTTTTCCAACAAAAATATATTCCGCTTATATAAATAAAAAATTAAGCGGTGATGCAAGTGATGAAGCTTTAAGTTTAGTTTGGATAATTATTGTCATAATTTTACTTGTTTACTTGCTTGGACTGGTTCTTGACGGTTTTGGACTTGGATGGGCAATACACATCTTAGCACTTATTGCATTAATATTATTAATACTTTGGTTATTGAGGGTAGTATAAAAACAAAACCCTTAATTAAAAGGCAAGCATTACGCTTGCCTTTTTTTATTTAAAAAATTTGCATGAAACATGGCTATAAATAAAAAAATCCTTCTGAATGAAGGATTTTTTTATTTGAGTAATTGGTTCGTTTAAGGAGGTTAGTTGGGAATATGTATATGTATAAGTTGTGTTTTAAAAAGGCAGTAACAAATTACTCAAATTCCGTATATTTTATATGCCAAAATTGTACCAAATTTAAAACCTTGCTATTGCTGCATTTCACTTTTTAGGCCAGTGGTAATAAATCCCCAAATGTTAAAATCATTGGGAATTTGTGGAAATTATTGGTCAATTATTTACAGCCTTGGAGTACTTTTAAAGAGTTTATTTATCCAGAAAGAAAGGCTGCTTATTTCTCCTTTTTTCCTTAAAACATCTTTAATAACTTGCAGGTTAACGCTACCCGTTTCAATAATAGCATGGTTTATCTGGTTAACGTTTACGCCCCATTTTTTTGTCCAGTAATTCAGGTCATTATTATCTTCAGGATGTATAACCGATCGTTTTGAAAAATAATTCATTGTTTTTATTTTTTAATTACACCATTACTTAATAAAACTGTGCCGTTGGCAATATCCTTTTGTTCTTTATGATAAGGAAGATCTGTATTTGCCGGTCCGTTTACTACTTTTCCTTCGCAGGTAAACCTACTACCGTGGCATGGGCAATCCCAACTCTTTTCATCGTTATTCCAAGACACAGTACATTTTAAATGCGTGCAATCTGCACTTACAACATGGTAGTTATTATTTTCATCACAGAACACACCATATTTTTTCCCTTCTACTTCAATGATCTTACCTTCATTCTTTGCAATTGTATTAAGGTCGTTTTCCTGCGCTGTGTTTTGCTTTTTTTCTTTAAAATAATTGGCAAATCCGCCTACAAATTCTTTAAAAAATATTTTACCGGCATCAATTAATTTTAATCTTGAAGGATCGTATAATTTTTCGAATTTATTTTCCTTACCGTTAATAAGGTCAGTAATAAGCATCGCGGCAATCGTTGTATGTGTCATTCCATTACCTGAATCGCCTGTAACAATATATACATTGTCTTTATCAAAAGGGTTTCTTCCAATATATGCTAGGCTATCCATTGGCTCCATTACTTGGCCCGACCATTTGAAAATAATATCACCTATCTCAAAATATTCTTTCGCCCATTTTTCCAAAGTACTATAACTTTCTTCTTCACTTTTATTTGTTCCTGCAATACCTGTTGCGTGATCTTCGCCACCTATGATCAAAAGATCATGTTCACTATCCAATTTTTGAGTACGCACGTAATGATACGGTGGTATATTTTCATTTACAGTAAATTCACCGGTATCCCACCATAAACTTTTTGGTAATGAATCTTTTTTAATTTTAGCGCCAATAACGTATGTACGATATGCATATTGCTTAAGGTGCATAACCACTTTATTATTTACAGGAGTATTTGTTGAAACAACAATGTGTTTTGCAGTAACCTTATATCCTTTATCGGTTACAATTCCGGTATGATCAATTTTTTGTGCGTGTGCGTTGGTATATATTACACCACCATTATTCTGAATCACTTCGCACAATGCTTTAATATACTTTAATGGATGAAATTGCGCCTGGTTAGCAAAACGTAAACAAGGTCCGTAATACTTTTCCATTCCCGGCACTCTCTCTAATTTCTCTACTTCAACGCCGGCATTTTCAGCCGCTTCAAATTCTTTTCCTAAAGATTCTACATCATCGCTTGGATGAAGAAAAAGATATCCATCTACACGTTCAAAATCACAATCGATATGTTCTCTCCTTGTGGCGCGTTCAATAAAATCAATTGCCGTTTTATGACTTTCTGCAACTAATTTTGTTTTTTCATCGCCAAACATTTTTTGCAATTCATAATATCTGTCATCTAACGCTGTTACCAAATGCGCTGTAGTGCGTCCTGTTTCTCCGCTACCTACAAAGCCATCTTCAACAATAACGACCTTTTTTCCGGATTTAACCAGGTTATAGGCTATACTAATGCCCGCCATGCCGCCACCTACTATAACAACATCTGTTTCAATGTTTTCTTCCAGTTTTCTGAATGCCAGTGGCTGAACTGTATCTATCCAAACAGAACTATGTGAACCGGCGGTAATTTTCTCACCAGAATGGTGTACATGTGTTTCTTTTTCCATAGTATTTTTTAATAAACACATTCAAAAATGATTCCTGTTAAGTAACTTTCCGAAACAAAAATAAAATTGGCAAAAACATAATTCTGACATCAAAAAAGTGTAGAATTTTGCGCATTTCGTTGCAGATAATTCCCAAAATGCCTAATCTTAGGAATTTATTTTCGGGATCATTGTTTTTTGGCACGCTTATTTTATTACAATAAATATGATATTAAAAAGTTTTGTATTGATCGAAAAGGAGGATCGCTATCTTTTGATCAGGGAAGCAGCGAAAAAGTGGAAAGGTAAATGGTTTTTACCTGGAGGAAAAGTTGAATTAAATGAAACACCTGAAAATGCCGCCCACCGCGAAGTTAAAGAAGAGGCCGGATGTGATATTGTTATTAATGGTATTTTTTACTTTAGATATAACAGTGATATTTTTGACAGATATTTATCCATATTTTATTCTGCAAGTATTATGGGAGAAGAGATCATCAAACAAACAGCAGACAAACATTCATTAGAAGTAAAATGGTTTACATTAGAAGAAGTAGCTCATTTACCTGTTAGACAAAAGTTGATGGATATACTTTCTCAATATAATAAGCACAATATAATTCCTGTAAAAAACTTCGAACTAGGTTGAGTTTATTTAATCAACGAAGATTGTTATTTTCTTCTTTATTTTTCTCCTCTTCGATCAATTCTATTTGCTTTTTCTTTTTTAAAATCAAAACAATTATCAAAATCGCCAAAGCAACATAAAATAAGATCTCTGCACCTGTTTTTATTAGTGGGTCATTCATACTATTTATTTTTAGTTTTTATTTTTCTTCCAAACGTTCATCTTCTTCCTCTTCATCCAACTCATCTTCTGTATCATCCGTATGAGTATTGGTTAAATTTATTTCTTCATCAATTCTTTCTTCTTTTAATAGCTCGTCTTTATGAGATGTTTTCTTTCCTGGAATATCAATTTTGCTTTTATTATTTCCATTCGGTTTCATTGCAAGAATCACGCAAGTCCAATGCCATACGTTAATCAAAAAGAATCCCGAGTCAATAGAAATTATACCTTTTCCCCATATGGGAGATAAATGAGGAAGTTGTTTCCCGAATTCCCCAAAATAGCATATTTAACGTCTTTTACAATTGCCTGACTTTCATTTAATTACTTAATCAAAAAAATTCGGCACTATTATTTCAATTGTCATTGTATAAACATCAAAAACTATGGCAATTATCCAATCACAAACCCAGAAGTTAACACAGAAGTTAACGCACCAACAGATTCAACTTATCAATATTTTGGGCTTGCCAACCATTGCTCTTGAACAGCATATTGCTAATGAAATGGCAATTAATCCCGCTCTTGAATTTGATACCGTTGAAAAAGAAACGTCAGAGGAAGATAACCAGGAAAACAATGAGCCGGATATCGAACCGAGTGATGATTTTATAGCAGAAGCTAAATTAGGTGAAGATTATGATTTTAAAGATTATATGGATAGAGATTCTTTAGATGATTATAAATACGAAGCAAATAACCATGTAAAAGATGATGAAAAAAGAGAACAGGTTTTTTTAGAAAGCCATGAGTTTACTTTTTCATTAATTGATCAGTTAAATTTATTACCAATTACAGCTAAAGAAAAAGAAATTGGTCTTTATTTGATCAATACTTTAGATAATGATGGTTATTTAAGAAGAGAGCTGGCTGATATTGCAGATGAGTTTTCTTTTATACATGAATTTGTAAGCGAAGAAGAATTAAACTCTGTTTTAGATAGAATAAAAATTTTAGAACCTGTGGGTATTGGTGCTAAAGATCTAAAAGACTGTTTATTGATACAATTAAAACATAAAAAAGAAAAAACAAAAGATACTTATAATGCTATTACAATTTTAGAAAGCCACATGAATGAATTGTCGGTTAAAAATTTTGATATCATTAAAAAAACTTTAAAAATTGACAATGAAGATCTTCAGGATGCTTTATCAGAAATTAAAAAATTAAACCCAATGCCCGCTGGCAGTTCTAAAGAAAGCTCAGGAAAAGCAATTACTATTGAGCCGGATTTTACAGTAATGGTAGAAGGCGATAAAGTTGAATTATTTTTAAATTCCGCTAAACATCCTCCACTTAAAATAAGTGATGATTACACAGAGATGTTAAACACTTATTCAAAATCAAAAGATAAAAGTTTACGCGAGGCATCAAATTTTATTAAAAGTAAAGTCGAAGGCGCAAAGTGGTTTATAGAAGCTTTACAACAACGCGAAAAAGTAATGATCACAGTAGCAAAAGCTATTGTAAAACACCAAAGAAAATTCTTTTTAACCGGTGATGAAGCTGATCTTAAACCATTGATCTTAAAAACAATTGCAGAAGAGATCGATTCTGACATTTCAACTGTTTCGCGCATAGTGATCAGTAAATATATTCAAACATCTTATGGCACTTTATTAATGAAACATTTATTTACTGAAGGATTGAGCACTACAAATGGCGAAATTGTAAGTACTAAAGAAGTTAAAAAAGTATTAATGGAATGCGTTAATATGGAAGATAAGAACAATCCTTTAAGTGATGAACAGATTGCACATTTATTAATGCAAAAAACCTACTCTATTGCAAGACGTACTGTTGCAAAATACAGGGAAGAGCTTAAAATACCAAGCAAAAATTTCAGAAGATCTGCAGCAGCGTAATTTATATTGCATTTTAACCTTAGTTTTTATAAGAAATCCGGATATTTACTCCGGATTTCTTTTATACTATAATCTCGTATGAAAAAACAGAAAATTATAATTTTAGGTGGTGGTTTCGCAGGCCTACAATTAGCGCGAAAATTAAATAATAAATTTTTTGATGTGATTCTTATTGATAAATTAAATTACCATCAATTTCAACCTTTATTTTACCAGGTTGCCACCGCGCGTCTCGAACCCGCAAACATCTCCTTCCCTTTTAGGAAGATCTTTCAAAGATCAAAAAACATCCAGATACGTTTAGCGGAAGTAACACAAATCGTTC
>JBDSFC010000418.1:0-4776 GCA_039919745.1 Bacteroidia bacterium
GCCAACTTCAACATCGCTTCGGAGTCTTAATTTTACTGAATTCTCGAAGGTTGATGTGATTTTCTCAATCAGATCTTTTTCACTTAGATCATCATTTGCTAAGTTAATATTATCCGTTAAGTTATAATAAGTACTCGTTTTGATCTCGGCAGTTTTTATATTATACACTAAACTATGGCCTGGCATTAATTCAGTTATACCTTCAAAAAAATTAGACGCCGTTGTTTCCAGCAAACCGTTTATTAAATAATTATGTAAAGCACCATCATTTATTCTGGCTGCGATCAAATCCGATTTTATAAATGCTTTTTGTTCACTTGCAAAAGCAAACAGATCTTTTTGATCAATGTAATAAAATGGTTTAACACCAAACCTGTCGCGCGAGGCAAAACAGATCTGTTTTTCACTATCGTAAATACAAAAAGCCCACATGCCATTAAAACGTTCTACACAATTAAAGCCCCACTGCTTGTATGCAGCGAGTATTACTTCAGTATCACTTTCTGAAATAAATGTGTGTCCTGCTTTTTTTAATTCTTCGCGTAACTCAATGTAATTATAGATCTCGCCATTAAAAGTGATCCATGATTTTGAATCACCATTGCACATTGGCTGATGGCCTGTTTCTGAAAGGTCGATAATTGATAAACGCCTGTGGCCGAAAGCGAGAAATGAATTGGGATTTGCGTTCTCTAAAGAAGTAATTGGAATATAGGTAAGGTCTTTTCGCTTGTAGTTTTGTTGTTGTAAATTAAAATGCGGAGTAATAGTTTGTTCGCTTGCTAAAATAAAACCTTCTCCGTCAGGCCCGCGATGACTTATGGCATTTGTCATTGAAACAATCTTTTTTGCCAGATCAAAATTGCTTCTATGTTTTAAAATTATTCCTGCAATGCCACACATAATTAACCTTTTTCAATTAACCCACATAAACACCTTTTTGTTTTCGATATATCTTTTTTCGTCCTTATCTAATAACAAAACGCAAAAATCAATAAAAGGCAAAACACCAAAAATGCCCCCTAAACTGGCAATATATGCAACCGGTACGTAAGGCGCGGTTCCAAGGTAAATTCTATGCAAGCCAACAATACCAAATGGAAAAGGAAATGCTAATATGGCTGCTGTTATCTTTTTATTTTTTTTTTGCTTTGTTCTGAATAATTGTAATAACGGGTTTGGTCGTTTTTTATTTTGTTGTATTACATCTATTTCTGTGGTGTTAACAGAATCAACTATTTGCATATCAGCATCAAGCAAATAATATTTTTGTATTACAACTTCAGAGCCAAAACCCATGTTTTGAACAAACAGAAGACAAATTGCTATAAAAAGGCCTTTAGCTTTCATTGTTGGAATAATGCTAAAATTCGCAATAAAAACTGGTGTAAAAGCCTTATTTTAAACAAAAAATGAACAATTTTTGTTAACTTAAATGGGTTTAAAGACTAAGCTTTTTCCTATCTTTACCTCTCAAAAATTAATTAGTTGTGACTCTTATAAAAAGTATATCAGGAATCAGGGGAACTATTGGCGGCAAACCCAATGATGGTCTAACCCCTTTAGATGTTGTTAAATTTACCTCGGCCTATGGAACATGGGTTTTAAATAATCAAAAAAAGAAAGAAAAAGTAACCGTTATTATTGGCCGTGATGCCAGGTTAAGCGGCACAATGGTTTCAAATATAGTTAGCGGAACACTTATCGGGCTTGGTATTAATGTAATTGATCTTGAACTTAGCACTACACCAACTGTTGAGATCGCCGTTACAGAGTTAAAGGCCCGCGGTGGCATTATTTTAACGGCAAGCCATAACCCAAAACAATGGAACGCCTTAAAATTACTAAATGAAAAAGGTGAATTTATAAGCGAAGAGAATGGACAGGATATATTAAAATTGGCTGAAAAAGCAGATTTTAATTATGCGGAAGTAAATGATCTTGGAACCTATTCAACCAACAAAGATTTTATTAATGTTCATTTCAAAAAAATAATCGATCTGCCTTATGTAGATATTGCTGCTATTGAAAAAGCAAATTTTTCAATTGTAATCGATGCAATTAACTCGAGTGGCGGAATTGTTGTTCCCGAATTATTAAAACAACTTGGTGTAAAGAATATTTCCGTTATTCACGGTGAACCAACCGGAAATTTTGCCCACAACCCTGAACCGTTACCGGAACATTTGACAGATCTAAGCAAAGCAGTTATTAAACAAAAAGCGGACTTGGGAATTAGTGTTGATCCGGATGTTGATCGTTTGGCATTTGTATGTGAAGACGGCGAAATGTTTGGTGAAGAATATACATTAGTAGCCGTTGCAGATTATATCTTAAAGAAAAATAAAAAAGGAAATACGGTAAGTAATTTATCAAGTACCCGCGCATTGCGTGATGTTACCGAAGCGCAAGGTGGAAGTTATTCTGCTTCCGCTGTAGGCGAAGTAAATGTTGTAAAAATGATGAAAGACACCAAAGCGGTAATCGGTGGCGAAGGTAACGGTGGAATTATTTTACCGGAATTACATTATGGAAGAGATGCTTTGGTTGGTATTGCTATCTTTTTAACGCACCTTGCAAAATATGGAAAAACGGTTTCGATGTTGCGTAGATCATACCCCGGATATTTTATCTCTAAAAATAAAATTGAACTTACCCCGCAAATAGATGTAGATAAAGTATTGGCAGAAGTGAGTAAAAAATATAAAAAGCAACCGATCAATAATATTGATGGTGTGAAAATAGAATTTGATAAAGAATGGGTGCATTTGCGTAAAAGTAATACTGAACCAATTATCAGGATCTATAGTGAAAGTCAATCTGCATCAACAGCAGACAGTTTAGCAAACAAAATTATTTCGGACATAAAAGAAATAATTAAAAATTAAAATTAGTAAGAATGAAAGTATATTTAGATAACGCCGCAACAACCAAACTGGATGAGAATGTATTAAAAGCTATGATGCCTTTAATGCTGGAAGATTTTGGAAATCCATCTTCTATTCACTCTTTTGGAAGAAAAACACGCGCTGCAATTGAAACAGCGCGCAAAACAGTTGCAAAATTATTGAATGTTACACCGGCTGAAATATTTTTTACTTCTGGTGGAACAGAAGCGGATAACATGGCCATCAACCAATCCATTGTAACCTTCGATATTAAACACGTGATCTCAAGTGTTATTGAACATCATGCGGTTGAGCATACTTTAAAAATGCTGGAGAAAGCCGGTAAAATAAAAGTAAGTTGGGTAAAACTGGATAAAAAAGGAAATGTGGATCTTGCGGATCTTGAAGAATTATTAAAAAATAATTCACGCAGTTTGGTTTCTTTAATGCATGCCAATAATGAATTAGGAACTTTATTGCCATTAAAAGAAGTAGGGGAGTTGTGCGAAAAATATGACGCCATTTTTCATAGTGATACTGTGCAAACGATGGGGCATTACAAAATGGATCTTCGCGAAATAAAAGTACATTTTATTACCTGTGCTGCGCATAAATTTCACGGACCAAAAGGCGTTGGTTTTTTATACATTAATCACGAGCGTAAGATCTCTCCGTTCATTCATGGTGGCGCACAAGAGCGCAACATGCGTGGTGGTACAGAAAATGTGTATGGTATTGTTGGCCTTGCAAAAGCATTGGAAATTTGTTTTGATGAAATGGAAGAACATCAAAAATACATTATGGGTTTAAAAAATTACATGCGCGAGCAGTTAATTAAAACCATTCCCGGTGTTGCTTTTAATGGCGAAACTTCTGATGAGAAGTCTTTATACACAGTTTTAAATGTTTGCTTTCCAAACCATCCGGATGCCGAAATGTTATTGTTTAACCTTGATATTTTGGGAATTGCTGCCAGTGGCGGAAGTGCCTGTAGCAGTGGTAGTAACCAGGGAAGTCATGTGTTAAGAGGTATTGGCAGTGATATGGAGCGCCCTTCGGTACGTTTCAGTTTTAGCAAATACACAACCAAAGAAGAAATTGATTTTACTTTAAAAAACTTATTAGAATTATTTAAAGTTGAAGCCACAGAAAAAATAAAAAATTAAATTTGTAATAAATAAAGTTATGAGCGATATAAATACAGTATTAGATAATGCTAAAAATGCAATGGAAAAAGCCATTAGCCATTTGGAATCTGAACTTCAAAAAGTAAGAGCTGGAAAAGCCAGCCCTGCTATGCTTGAAAATATTATGGTGGATTATTATGGAAGCATGGTGCCGTTAAGCAATACTGCAAGTGTAAACTCACAGGATTCGCGCACGCTTATTATTCAGCCATGGGAAAAAACTATGTTAACACCAATTGAAAAAGCTATCCAGGCTGCCAATCTTGGTTTTAATCCGCAAAACGATGGTGTTATCATTCGTATTATGGTGCCGCCTTTAACAGAAGAGCGCCGTAAACAATTAAGCAAAACTGCAAAAAGTTTTGGTGAAGATGCAAAAGTTGGTATTCGTACTGTACGTAAAGATTGTATTGATCAGATAAAAAAACTACAAAAAGATGGGTTGCCTGAAGATGAGGCAAAAGGCGGCGAAACAAAGATCCAGACTTTAACTGATGCAAGTGTTATAAAAGTAGATAAACACATTGAACAAAAGGAAAAAGAAATTATGACGGTTTAATAAATTGACCAACTGTCACTTCACACATCTTAACTTATTCCTTAAATAATTTTTTATTACTTGGGCGTGCCCCTTCGGGTCGGGCTTTCGCTACAAGTCCTCGCTTCGCTGCGGGCTTTTCGCTACAATCCCTCACGCAAAA
>JBDSFC010000520.1:0-3185 GCA_039919745.1 Bacteroidia bacterium
GTACTAATAAGGTTCATATCTAATACTCTTGGCTGTGGGTAAACACCTGCACCCATTCTAACTAAAGATTTATCTGTTTCGATCGAATCTACTTCTAACATCAATGTAGTTGGATTGTAACCAATACTCAACCCTTTTAAATTAACGCGCACTGAATCGCCAATAAAAATAATAGCTGCTGCTTTAAATGTTAAGTGTATTGCACCTGTAACATCTCTTATAAATGTTTCTTTATAAAAATTACCGGTTACATCATCTGCCAATACAACGCCTGATAAATATGTATCTGTTGTAAATACTCTATTGCAATTATCTGTGCAGGTAGCAATTGCTTTAAGATCGGCAATAGTTACTGATGGACCTACTGGTTTTACAGGAGGTATTTCTCCTTTTCTATTGCAACCAAACGAGGTAACAAGTAACAGCAGGATCAAACAAAAATTTATAATATTTTTTTTCATTTTAAAATTATTTACAATTAAAAACTAAAAGCTACATTCAATCTATACGTTAAACCCAACATGTATTGGTATTTATTCTGAAAGCGGTTTAACTGGCCAGCATCCCAGCGCATTTGCTCGTAACCTAAATTCAATGCATTTGTATTGTTCAATAAGTTGTTGATACCTCCATTAAAGTTTAAATAATATTTTCCTTTTATTCTGAAAGATTTACCGGCGTTTAAATTAATAGTATAAAAATCAGGTAATTTTTCCTGCCCAACAACATCGTTTATTTGTGTATCTCCACTTTCGTAGGCAACAACGGCTTCCTCAGTTCTTCTATCTGGATTGGTCATGATGTACTGTTCGCCAAAATAATTAATAGTAGCGCTAACATTCCAGAATTTTTTGCCCATATATTTATATGTAAAGGCGCTAACCATTTGCGGTGTGCCGCCAATAAAATAATCTTTATAATAAACAGTTCTGTTCGTATATAATTCAGTATTATTATTTGTTTGCCATGCCTGTGCTTTTGGGCGATTGGTATAATAATAGTTTCCATAACCAAAAACACCTTGTAAAACATGAGAGGTAAATAATGTTTTTTCAAGTGTTAGCTCAACACCCTTGTGCTTTTCATTTAAGCCTGTCAGGAAATAATTAACGTTTGCATTGTAAACATCATACCAAAAAATACGCATGTTGCTTTGGTTATTAATAGAAGTATTGTAGTAAGTGGCTCTTGCTTTAAAACCAGGATATTTGGCAAGGTAACTAAATTCATAACTTGTTACCTGTTCAGAAGTAACGCCTTTTGTAATGTCATTTCTTGTTTCAGGAGAAATAAACATGGTATTTACTTCAGGCGGACGGGTTAAAAAATTAACGTTAGCTACTAAAAAATTTCTGCCGTTTATTTTATAAGTCAATCCACCTTTTACACCGTAATTCATAAAAGAGATCATTTCACTTTTTCCTTTACTGCTAGTTGGAAATTTTCCGTTGGCAACAAATCCTTCTCTCCAAACCTGCATGGTAGACAACTGAAGCGCAACATAAGCTTCAAATTTTCCGACACTATATTCTGCCTGGCCCCAGGCCTGTGCTTTATTAATGTTGATATTAAAATCGTATCCAAATTTATCACCTTTGTATATTTTTTTATCAGGATCATCAATATTGTTTTGTTGGAAGGTAGAACTAACACCAAGGTTTTGGGCAAACTGATCATAGTCTAACCAAAATGTACCACCTAAAAGATCATTTAAGATTTTGTATTTATGGTTTCTGTAAATATTTCCGTTTATACCAGCGCTTACAAATAAATTTTTAATGCGCTTATTGTAAACAGATGTAAAACCAAAATTTTTAAGATCTTCAACTTTGTCTTCAAGAATATATCTAGATCTGGTATCTGTTGTGTTTAAACCTTGCCCTGCTTGCGATGGTAAAGTATAAATGTTTGCCTGGTTCATAGCAATTAATCTATCCCAATTAACCTGCCTGGTATTTACATCATTTTGCCATTGCGATGTCAGTACATCACCCTGTGCGATTAAACCCTGGTCGTAATAATAACTTGGTAAGTATTTATAATAATCAGGCCATGGGTTTGGGGAGTTGTTCCAGTTTAAATCAGAACGGCTTGATTTCCCGAAATTATAATAAACAGTAGTGGTTAATTTTGAAGTGCTGTTAGGCGTCATAACATGCGATAACATAAACGTTGGCCTGGTTGATTTACGAACAACTGCATTTCTTATTTCACCATTCTGGTAACCCCAGGATCTACTATAATAATTATCGCCGGTTAATTGAAATGTTTCTAATTGCTCACTTGCGCGTCCTCCAATTTCAGTTGGCGATACGTAGCCTGTTAAAGATAAAAGGTGTTTGTTGTTTATTCTTTTATCAAGGCCCATATAAAAAGTAGTTCCTTGTCTGTAAGTTCCCGGAACATACAATTGGTCTCCGGAAGTGCCACTTACAACTAATTTTAATGCCCAGCCATTTTGCATCATGCCGGTTGAATGCGATATTACTACACGATTTCTAAATGTTCTGTTTGTTGTACCGTAAGCAATGCGTGTGCCTTTTCTTGCAGAAGAAGCTTTTGTGTCGATATTATTATAACCTGCAGGGCCCGAAAATCCATAACGTGAAGCGCCATTTCCAAGCCTATATTCACTAAAGGGAGCAACACTAAATAATCCACCCCATTCGCCAAAAGAAGCAAAGCCTGTTTCCGGGCTATTAATATCAATACCATTAAGCATCATTGATAAATTTTCACTTGAGAAGCCTCGCATTCGGTAACGTGCAATGTTAAAGTTGAAAAGAGTAAATTGTGAAAATAAGTCGCGGCTGGATTGTAATAGTGAAGATGATTCCTGTTGACCAATGTCCGAATCAATATCGCCGCCGGTTGCATTAAAAACAGGTACGTCAAAATTATTATTTAAACTATCAGCAGGGTCTGCAAGAAGCGTTGAATCGGCTTGCGAAACCTGCGAAAAAATAGTTCCTGAAATAAGTAGTAGTGCCAGGCAAAGTAATTTTTTGATCATGGTAAAATTTATCAATTAGCTAAATTATTAAATATTGTTTAAATAGTAACAGTACTTGTTCCGGTAAAAATTCTTTAAATAAAACGGGATGAAAATTTGTACTGAGCTCATCCTAATTATTTCTAATTAGTATGAAGCGGCTTCGGGATATAAAAGAATCTTTATATTACCT
>JBDSFC010000568.1:0-3756 GCA_039919745.1 Bacteroidia bacterium
TGGTAAGTATTGTTTGCAGTAATGCCTTAGATAAAGCCGTAAAGGATTTTGGTTTAACCAAACCAGGCGAAATATTAGATAAAACAACTGATCTTGTTGTAGAAGCTTTTGTAAAGAACGGTGAAGTGCTAAAAGGTGAAATGGGAGAAGAAATAAAAGACGGGATGGATATTTCTTTATTATGCATTGATAAAAAAAATAAAAAAATATTCTGGAGTGGTGCCAACAATCAATTATGGTATATTTTGCCAGAATTAGTTATTGCCCCTGCTCACGGCGTGTTTAGAGAAATGAAAGAAATAAAAGCGGATAAACAACCTATTGGAAAGAACGATCATCGTAAAGCATTTATTACGCATGAAATACCTTACGAAGAAGGCACACTTTTTTATTTAATGACCGATGGTTATCCTGATCAGTTTGGGGGAGCTAAAGGAAAAAAATTCAAATATAAACAGCTGGAAGAAATTTTAGTTGAGCATTGCACTGAGCCACTTGAAAAACAAAAAGAAATATTAAATCATACATTTGATTCATGGAAAGTTGGTCATGAACAGGTGGATGATGTGACAATTTTAGGGATCATAATTTAACAATAGTATTATTACTGATCACAATAGTTTTAGATATCCCCCTCTTAGGGGGATATTTTTTTTAGATCCCTTTACTTAACTTTAATAAATAAACCACAACTCTAATCTTAAATATTCCATGAAAACAATTCACATTTTTACAGCCTTACTATTTACAAGCGTGTTTTCTACCGCGCAGGTTCTTAAATCTTTACCTCCGGGTGGAAATAAAAAAGCTACAACTACCGAACAAATCGGGATCACCGAAGTAACAATTAAATATGATCGTCCGGGTGTTAAAGGACGTGAAGGCAAAATTTATGGGACCGATATTGTACATCCTGGTTTTGTTAACCTTGGTTTTGGTACGAGTAAAGCTGCTCCATGGCGCGCAGGTGCTAATGAAAATACTACTATCGAATTTTCTACTGATGTAAAAATAGAAGGCAAAGATCTTCCGGCAGGCAAATATGGTTTTTTTGTAGCATACGATCCAAATGAAAGTATATTGATCTTTTCAAAGAACAGCACTTCATGGGGAAGTTATTTTTATAGTGAATCAGAAGATGTTTTACGCGTAAAAGTAAAACCACAAACTTTAGATAAAAGCGTTGAACGTTTAAAATATGAATTCATAAACCAAAATGAGAACTCTGCAACAGTTGCTCTTCAATGGGAAAAATTAAGCTTTCCATTTAAAGTAGAAGTCGATCTTGTAAAAACACAATTAGACAATTTACGTTTGGCTTTAAGAAATAAAGATGGTTTTAAGTGGGAAGTTTCGGAACAAGCCGCCAGTTTGTCTTTACAAAACAACACTAATTTAGAAGAAGGGCTTGAATGGTCAGATAACGCCGTTAGTTTCGACAAAAATTTTACAACCTTAAGAACCAACGCCGGTTTGTTAGAAAAATTAGGTAAAAAAGAAAAGGCAGATTCAACAATGAAAGCAGCTTATGCAATGGGTTCAATGACCGAATTACATCAATATGGACGAATGCTGCTCAACCAAAAAAAGAATAAAGAAGCATTAGAAGTATTTCAGTTAAATGCTAAAAAAAATCCGAAACAATTTACAACTTATGCCGGGTTAACACGGGGTTATTCAGCAAACGGCGATTACAAAACAGCATTGGTTAATGCAAAAGCAGCATTGGCATCAGCACCGGATGATCTTAATAAAAAATCTGTTCAAGGCATGATCGATAAATTGCAAAAAGGGCAGGATGTTAATTGAAAATCTAATTATCTTTTAAATTTTTAATTTGAGTAATTATCATAATTTTGTATAATAATTACTCATTTTATGTTATTTTCTTATGCTTAAAAATAAAATTGTGTTACTTAATTTTATTTTTTTTGCTTCATTGTTTACTCGCTGTGAAACAGACAAGGTAGATAATGGAACAAAAACAGTACATTTCAAAGGTACAGATATTGTACAACAAACTATCGAATATAAAAATGGAAAAAAGAATGGCTTTTTTACCGAATATTATCGAAACGGTAATATAAAAGCAAAACAATTTTTTGCTGATGACGATTTAAATGACACGTCAGTATTTTATAATGAAAGTGGTACACTACGCTCCCTTCATACGTATAAAAACAAATTAAAACATGGCTGCTGGAAGGAGTATAACAAAAAGGGTCAGTTATATTCAGAGATCTATTTAAAAAACGGATCACTTGATAGCACATCAACTGTTTATTCGTACAATTCAAGAAAAATTATCACACGGGTAACTTATAAAGACGGGTTAAAAAACGGTAGCGAAGAGCGATACTATAACAATGGAAAGCCAAAAAGCATAGCTTACTTTGATATGGGACGTGCGTGCACGGGCACGGAGGAATGGTATGAAAATGGAAAAAAAGTTAATAACGATTTTGCAATTACTATCTCTGAGCAAAATGAAGTGTTAATAAAAGGTACTTTATCTTATATAATACGCTTAGAAAATCAACAGTCAAACGATGAAGTTTATCAAGTCATGCGTAAAGGCCAAGGAAGGAAAGTAGGAGCTGTTTTTCCTTTACAAAAAAATAATAATTCTTTCGTGCTTTCTTTTAATATCTCTAAAAATAGTTTTGTAATGGAAGAAGTAACATTGGCCGCATTTAGAAAAACAGCAATGGGAAATACTTACATTAAAACTAAGGTCTTTAACGTATCTTCAAATAACTTTTAATTAACCTGCTCCAACCTTTGCTTTAGGCCAAAACTATCCGGCGCATAAATTAAACCCGTCTTCAATAACTGACGGCATTTTGCTTTATTGCCTTTTTTATAGTAATAACTTGCTGCAACCGAATAAGCTTTTTCTACATAATACATAGCAGGCACAATAGAATCATTTTTATTACGAATGTTTTCAAAATCTTTTAAATATTTTTCGCCAGTCGTTATATCATTAACATATAAATTTTGATAGGCAATTTCCAGAATGCAATTCGCGCGAATATTATTAAATTGATTATTGCCATTAAGAAAATCAAATTTCACTATAAACTCATTCATTAATTTCATAACCAGATTCGGATCGTTGTTTTTTTCAACTAATCTGGAGAAATAGCTCAGAATAATATTTTGCAGATTTGCATTTTTTGAATTGATGTTGTATGCAGCGCATAAATGCTTCATTTCATAATCTTTAGATTGAAAGTTATTGTATCCAAGACGAGCCAATTCATAATGATAATCAAATGCAATATCATTCTTTAAAATTGTATCGATTAAAGCATTAAATATTATAGTAAATGATTTATCAAACTCTATATAATTAGAATTTTTTATTAGTTGTGATTGAATTACCCGCAAAAATTCATTCTGAATCACTTCATTACTCAATTCTTTATCTTTTAAATTATTATACCTACAAAGTATTTTAAAATTATTAATTAACTTCAAATCATTATAATCACTATTGTTTAATTGATGGCCTAAAACATATTTTAAAAGATATTTGTTACGTTGACTTGAATTAAGAAAATATCCTTTTTTCACTGCTACTGAAGCGGTTTCATAGTTATTATTCTCAGAGTCATAAATAGCGAAATTTGTATACTGCAATCCTGCAAGTTCAATTAAGCTAACTCCGGAGGTGGCATAATAATACTTATTGAAAAGTTCGTTTGCGGATTTTTTTTCATATTCTTCTTTTGAGATTAATTTTGAATCAGC
>JBDSFC010000599.1:0-5002 GCA_039919745.1 Bacteroidia bacterium
CAAACGTTTACAGGTAAGTATTTTTATGAGCCCCATTAATGTGCACGTTAACCGCTACCCAATTGCAGGAATTGTAAGTTTTTTCAAATACCATCCCGGTAAATTTTTAGCGGCTTGGGAGCCAAAAAGCAGTACTGATAACGAACGTACCACTATTGTTGTAAAACATGCTAATGGTATTGAAATTTTATTCCGTCAAATTGCAGGTGCTTTAGCTCGTAGAATTGTTTGGTATACGAAGCAAGGTGATGTTGCAGAACAATGCGGCGAAATGGGTTTTATTAAATTCGGCTCGCGTGTTGATCTTTTTTTACCAATTGGTACAAAACTGAATGTAAAAATTGGTGATGTTGTAAAAGGATCGCAATCTGTGATCGGAGAGATCTAAGTCTTATTTTAAATTCATTATAACTTTTGGCCTCACTTTTTCCTTAATGAAAAAGTTAGTTTATTGCTTCGATTACCATCTTGCTATCTACAAATTGTTCAAAACTGGTAATTTTCCCCTCTTTTAATTTCCAAACATGGGCAACCCTTGCTATAAATGATTTGCCTGTAATTTTGTAAGTGCCAGTATATGTACCATAAGCTACTACTTTATCATCGCCAGCAACATAATCTTCGGAAGTAAATTTATAATCTATCCATTCACTACCTAATCTGCTAAAAACATTTTTGGTTACATTTTCTAAACCAATATAAGTGCCGGCATACGGAAATCCTTTGGCTTCTGTCCACGAAATATTATCAGCTACATATTTAGCCAAATTTTTACCGTTTTCTTCCGAAGTTTTTCCTTCGTAAGTGCTTTTTATAATTTCCAGGTTTGTCATTTTTTCTTTATTTAAAGAACAACTTGACAATACCAACAGTATTGCCAAGTTGAGGGTTATTAATCTTACCATTTCATTTCGCTTGTATTTACCTTAGCTCCAATTTGTAAAGCTGTTTCAAAGGTTAATGTCGGGTATTTCGTTTTCATAGCTGTGATTAAAGCTTCTGAAGTTTTATTGGTTTTTAATGCTTCTTCATAAAACAAAATATAGTCTTTGGTATGTTTTACAGAAGTTAAATTAAAGGCTGCACCTTCTTTAGCGTGGGCAGGAATAACCATCTCCGGGTGTAATGCTGTAATTTTATCTAAAACCGAAATCCATTTATTTCGCGCTTCTATGGTTTGTGCATCTGCCATCCATAAGTGAAATGTATTTCCAAAAACATTGATGCCACCCACTACTGCTTTTATAGAAGGTATCCAAACAAATGTTTTTGCAGGAAATTCATCCAAGCCTACTATTTCTAATTTTTGCCCTTCCAAATCTATTGAATTGCCTTGCAAAACTTGCGGCAACACTATGTTTGAGGTCAAGGCTTTACCTAATCTACCTCCCCAAACTTCTAGTTTTTTCTGTGCCGTTAATTTTATGTGTTCAACCGTTGCAGAGGTTGCATAAGCTGTTACTTCTGGGAAATATTTTTTAAATACTTCTAAGCCAAAATAAAAATCGGGATCACCATAGCTAATATAAATAGTGGTTAATTTTTTGCCCGATTTTTTGATTTTTTGAGCTACCAATTCGGCATCTGCCAAAGTAAATTGTGCATCAATCAATACGGCATCTGTTTTGCCACAAACGATTACTGATGCTACACCAAAACTATTTTCTGATGCGTTGAACACTTCAAGTGTCAATGGGGTTGTTTCAATTTTTTTGAAACTTTGTGTTTGTGATTCCATGTTGAATAAAATTAAGATGGTTAAGAAAATTGTTGAAATTGCTTTTTTGCTTGTCATTTTATTATTGTTTAATTTGATGATGTAAAGATACACCCACCGAATGCCCAAAAACATTGAACAAGTTCAATAAATGAAAAACATTATTTTTTCAACAAAATTTTCTTGCGGATTTTACTCAAAAATTCGTGACTGATGCCAAGGTAGGCAGCTATTTGAAGATTGGTAAGGCGTTGATGGAGTTGAGGATATTTTTCGATGAATTCAAGATAGCGCTGGTCTGCAGTTTTACTCAAATTATCTATCATTCTTCTTTGCAGAGCAACGTGAGTTTTTTGGGTCATAACCCTAAATAACTTTTCTATTTTAGGTAATTTTTCATAAGCAAACTCCTTATCTTTTTTTGAAATTAAAAGCGCCTCACTATCTTCAAGTGCTTCAATAAAAAGTTGTGATGGTCTTTCATTAGTAAAACTATCAATATCTGTAATCCACCAATTTTCAATGGCAAAATAAAGTATTTGCTCAGCCCCACTTTTGTCAATATGATATACTCGAAAAATTCCTTTGGTAACGAACCCTTCAAACTTGCAAATTTCACCTGCACTCAATAAAAATTTTTTCTTTTTAATGATTTTATTCTGAAACAAACCACAGAACTCTTCCATTTCGCTTTTGGTTAACGAAATGTGACTGCTTATATTTTTCTTGAGAAGTTCTGTCATATTGATTTTTCATTGTAAAATTAGGGATTTTAATAATGTGAATTCCTAAAAATTCATACCACAAACAGGTAACAAAAATGGCAGAAAGCAACAAAAATGCACCTAACAAACCTAAATCAATATCCCTAAAACCTTATGGATTAAGGATTTTTTAGCTTCTGCTTGGTTAATTTCAGGAATGAACTTTAAGGAATTTCTTTGAGGCCAATTCTGAGATTGCCTATGCAGATAGGTTTTTCGAGTATTGCATTTTGATCTTTTGCAGAGATAATTGCAATTTAAAGAAGGGTTGGCTTTGCGCATAAGAATTAAAATTGGCAATGGTTTTATTTTGACTGCCTCTTCATCGCCGAAATAAAAATCTTCTATCAAAAGGTCAAAAGCGTTTTGCTTACTTTTGCGCGCCAAAAGTGAGAAAAGAAATATTCAGCAAAAAAATGACGCTAAAAAAAAGCTCTTATCTGTGCTCCACCTAAATGCACAGCATTTGAATTCGGCGTCTTTCTACCGTTATAATTAATACTAATTTGAATATTACTATTTAAATTTCGTTGGTAATTTAATTCCCATGTAATATTTTGTCCTTTACTTAACGCGTTCAACATTTCATATGCAATGGGAGAATTTTCCGTATCGTTATATTTGATCACTACAAGATCCATTCTTCCTGTCAAACTTCCTTTCTCTGTTTGATTATATTTTATCTCCGCAGCAAATGTATTTATGAAAGCGCTTTGATAACCACCTTCAATTCTATTTTGTTTTTCGGTGTATTTATAAATACCGCTGATCCTGAAATAGGTGTTTGGCTGGAAGATCAATCGCTCTTCAGTTTCATAGGCTTCTATCAAATAATTACGGCTTGAGAAAAACTGTGAGTTGTTTCCTTTCTGACTAAAAATACCGCTGCTATTGATAGCCCAGGCTTTTAAAAAATTTACACGGCCTTTTACTTCGTGTGATAATAATGTTTTGCGCTCGATACCATTCACCAATAATTGTTTTGATTGATTATTGATGTAGGTATAATCCATTCCGAAAACAGCAGAAGTTTGGTTAAAGAAAACACTCTGACGTAAATTATTATTACTTGCCAAAATAGTTGTGTCGCTCACATCCAAAAACGGATTAAAATCTAAAACATCTCCTTTATCTGTTGTTTTTCCATCTACTCTAAAAACGGTTTGTGTTACCCAGCGATTTAAAAAACGCACACCGCCATTTTTTGGTTGTTTAAATAATGAAGAAGGTCGTAATGAAATAGAAACGCTTAACTGATTCTGTAAAACTTTTACATATTGATTGGTTGGTGTGTAAATACGAATGTAACGCGCCTGATCGCTGAATTGCGCGATCTCAAATTCATTAATTTCTTTTATTAAATTACCATTGTAATCGTTCCATGCATACTGGCCCTGGCCTGGTGCAACTTCAAGATAATAAAATTCTTTTTTATTCTCTAACCCATAGCCTGTTTCATAAAAAATGCCCGCCGTTATTAATCCTTTAAAATAACGGGGATTATATTCTAAACGACTCAACACTGAATTATCTGGTTTTAAAAAAGTACCAACCACATTCTTTAATTCCAGTTTACGATACGTAAATAAAAATGTAATAGGGTTATTTTTTATAGAATAGATCGAGGATTGAATACCGATATTGGTAGCAAAAGTACTATCACGCAACTGATTTCCGTAGGCCAATTTATCACGTCGCTCTTTATAAAATAATTTCACATTACTCTTTGAACTATCCGCATTGGATACACTTCCTTCCCATTCCCAGAATTGATATGCTCTTGGCAGTAAGGTTTTATCTAATGAACTTTTAAATAAATTATGTTCAAAAACATCGCTATAACTAAACTTAATTTTTTGAACGCGTTGCGAAATAAGCGTTTTATGTCTATAAAATTCGGTATTCTGAAAATTTAAATTATCGCTGGTAGTTAAATAACTTCCATTATAACTGGTTGTTAATTTTTTGAATTGATGATTTGCTATTGCCGTTTGACGAACACCCTGGTAATCATTTCCTTCATTAAAAACATTTACACCGTAATTAATAGCTGAGCCTTTACTGTTTAATAACCCCACCTCAGCATTTGCAATGTTCTGATCGTTCAATAAAACAGAAGTTAGAGGCCTGTTCCAGTCACGATCAAATTCAATACTTCTGAAACGTTCAACCTGGTGAAATTGTTTTTGTAAATATTCGTAACCAATATTATAAATTAATTTGGTTTGATTTTTTAAAGAATCTGTTTTTAAAATGGTTTGATTCTTGCTACTAACTTTTACACCGCCACCCTCATCATTACCCTTATCGGCACGACTATACAGATTGATATTGTTTTTTGTATAAACACCTTCAACATTTAAAGTATTATTTGTTGTGAGCGAATAATTAAAACCACCCGTTACCATTTGATTTTGTTTTGGAGTTACCAATGGAATAATTGGTTCAAAACTGCCCTGTGGTATACCGCCAACTGGTGACACCCATTTATACACGCGGCCGTTGGCGGTTGAGCTTACCT
>JBDSFC010000009.1:0-11404 GCA_039919745.1 Bacteroidia bacterium
GGGGTATTTTTACCAGGATGATGAAGTAATTGTAGTAGCAAGCGAACGACCGGTAATACAAACTGTATTTAACGTGCCGTTTGAAAATGTAAAAGAAATTAAACCGGGCCACGCTATCATTATTAAAAAAGACGGAACACTTTCGGAAGAAGAAATAATTGAGCCGCAAAAAAAATTATCATGTTCATTTGAGCGCATTTATTTTAGTCGCGGTAATGATGCGGATATTTATAAAGAAAGAAATCAATTAGGAAGAAATTTAACGGAAAGTGTTTTAAAGTCAGTTAATCATGATCTTACAAACACCGTTTTCAGTTACATTCCTAACACTGCAGAAGTGGCATTTGGCGGGCTAATTGAAGGCCTTGATGATTATACAAATACCTGGAAAGCAGAAGAGATCGTAAAACTAAATGGAAATTTAAAAGGGCCTGAATTAAAAAAAATATTAAATACACATCCTCGCATCCATAAAGTTGTTTTAAAAGATGCCAAGCAAAGAACTTTTATTACTGCCGATGAAGGCCGCGATAGTCTTGTGAATTTGGTATATGACATAACTTACGGTACAGTAAAAAAAGGCGTTGATAGTTTGGTAATTGTGGATGATAGTATTGTTAGAGGAACCACTTTAAAACAAAGTATCTTAAGCATTCTTGATCGCCTTGAACCTAAAAAAATAATCGTTGTAAGTTCTGCGCCACAAATAAGATATCCTGACTGTTATGGAATTGATATGGCTGTAATGAGCAAATTTGTTGCTTTTGAAGCAGCTATAGCATTACTAAAACAACAGGGTAAAGAAGAGTTTATTAAAGATGTCTATCAACGCGCTAAAAAAGAAGTTGAAAAACCAAAAGAAGAACAGGTAAATTTGGTAAAAGAAATTTATGCAGGTTTTTCTCCGGAACAGATCTCTGATAAAATTGCAGAATTAATAAAACCTAAAAATCTTAAAGCCGAATTAGTTCTTATCTATCAAAAGCTTGACGGCTTACACAGCGCTTGCCCTGAGAATTTGGGCGACTGGTATTTTAGTGGCAATTACCCTACTCCTGGTGGAAATAAAGTAAGCAACCAGGCCTTTGTAAATTATATGGAAGGCAATAATGCGAGAGCATATTAGAATTTCTTGTTTTCAGAAATAGCCTGGCAACTATTAAATTGCAACCCAGCAACCATTAAATTGCTCTCGCAATTTAATCCTCCAGAATACTGATCCTATTTAATCCGTCAATTTGAACAGTACGTTTCCCGGTTCCTTTTTTTGGAACTGGAATTGTAGAAGTGTAAACTTTTTTAGTTTTAGTAATACATTTGATCGATTGATCTCCTGATTTTATTTTGTTATAGTCTGTTGTTGCCTGGCGTTCTACTGCCACAAAAACAATATCCTTTCCAATAATAACAGTATCCATTGGCTCTGTATTGTAATTGGTAAATCTTACTTCATAGCCTTTACCACAAGAAGCAAATAAGATACAAAATGTTATTGCAGTAACCGTAAAAAGAATTTTTAATTTTTTCATGACTTAAATAATTAAAATTTTCGATTCATTTCTCTTTCAATGTCACGCTTTTTAATATCATCGCGCTTATCAAATAATTTTTTTCCTTTTGCCAGGGCAATTTCCATTTTAGCAAAACCTTTATCATTAATAAACAACCGTGTTGGTATTACTGTTAATCCCTGATCCTTTACTTTTTTCAATAATTTATTTAATTCCTGTTTGGTCAGTAATAATTTTCGTTCGCGTAAAGCTTCATGCTGATAAAAAGAAGCATCCTGATACTCACTAATATGAAGATTTCGCACAAACAATTCGTCGTTCCTAAAATAGCAATAACTATCTGCCAACCCTGCTTTTCCCTCACGAATAGATTTGATCTCTGTTCCCTTTAAAACCATACCTGCCACCAGCGTATCTAAAAACTGGTAGTCAAATTTTGCTTTTCGGTTCTCAATGTTAATGGTATTGCTTAATTTAGCCACACAGCAAAGTTACAATTAAAAATGCAAGATTCTTCTATTTTATTAAAAGCAGTTTCAGTAAACGAAATTGAAAAAGTTGCAGAGCTTGCAAAAGTTATCTGGGCAAAACATTACCCATCTATTATCGGACAAGAACAGGTTGATTATATGTTGGAGAACATGTACAACTATGAAAGCCTTCTAAAACAAATAAAAGAAAAAGAACAGCAATTTTATTTTATTATTTCTAATAACGAAACAATTGGTTTTATCTCAGTAACCAATGAGAAGAATGATCGTTGGATGCTGAACAAATTCTATGTTTTGGAAGATAAAGCAGGAAAAGGCACAGGCACAACCGTCTTAGAAGAAATAAAAAAGATAATAAAACCAAAAAAAATAACTTTAACTGTAAATCGAAAAAATTTTAAGTCGGTTAATTTTTATTTTAAGAATGGATTTAAAATAGATTCACTTGCCATTTTTGATATTGGGAACGGTTTTGTGATGGATGATTTTATTATGGCGTGGGAAGAAAAAAGTCATTAGTCAAAAAAAGAAGTTTAAAGCTATAGAAATTCATTTCGACAAGCTCAATGTCCAACACTGAAATGGCCGCTGAGACTGTCGAAGCGAAACTACTTCTTATCCTCCAACATTTTTTCAAGCGAATACATTTCATCACGTAAACGCGCGGCCTCATTAAAATTCATTTCTTTAGCGGCACGCAACATAGCAGATTTTGCTTTTGCGATCTGTTTTTTCAATTCATCCTGGCTCATGTATTGTACCACAGGGTCGGCAGCAATATCAAGGGCTTCCGGTTCAAGATATACTTTTACTAATTTACCATCTACAGTAATTTCCGTTCCACTCATTGTTGGCTGCAACAATTGTTTTCTGCCGGCTTGTATTGGTGTAATGTTGTGTTTAATATTATACTCTATTTGTTTTTTCCTTCTGCGTTCTGTTTCTTCCATGGTTAATTTCATGCTGTCTGTAACTCTATCAGCATACATAATTACACGCCCGTTAACATTACGTGCAGCACGGCCAACCGTTTGCACAAGACTTCTTACATTTCTTAAAAACCCTTCTTTATCCGCATCCAAAATAGCAACCAAACTTACTTCCGGTAGATCTAATCCCTCACGCAATAAATTAATTCCTATCAACACATCAAACATACCAATACGCAGTTGTCGCAAAATTTCAACGCGCTCCAACGTATCTACTTCACTATGAATATAACGACAACGCACATTTAGTTTTGTAAGGTATTTTGTTAGCTCTTCTGCCATTCGTTTGGTTAAAGTGGTAACCAAAACACGTTCATCCTTCGCAACTACTTTATGAATTTCATCCAACAGATCATCTACCTGATTTGAGCAGGGCCTAACTTCTATTAAAGGATCTAAAATTCCTGTCGGGCGGATCAATTGTTCTACCACAACCCCACCCGCTTGTTCCAATTCAAAATTCGCAGGTGTTGCGCTAACGTAAATTACCTGGTTAATCATGGCATAAAATTCTTCGAACTTTAACGGACGATTATCCAAGGCAGAAGGCAAACGAAAACCATACTCCACTAAATTTATTTTACGGCTTAAATCGCCACCATACATGGCGCCTACTTGTGGTATTGATACATGGCTTTCATCAGCGATCAATAAAAAATCATCCGGAAAATAATCGATCAAACAAAAAGGGCGTGTGCCGGGTAAACGACCATCAAAATAACGCGAATAATTTTCGATGCCGCTGCAATAACCCAATTCGCGCATCATTTCCAGGTCAAAATTTACACGTTCTTCAATCCGTTTTGCTTCAAGGGTTTTACCTTGTTTATTAAAATGTTCTACTTGCTTTTGCATGTCTTCATGAATAAAAGACATTGCTTTTTGCAAAGTATCTGGTGCTGTCACAAAAATATTTGCGGGATAAACGCTAAAAGACTCAAATTTTTCGATCACTTTATTATTAGCAGGGTCAAAGGTTTCAAGACTTTCTATTTCATCTCCAAAAAAACCAATACGTAAACAATAATCTGCATAAGGCAAATTAACATCTACCGTATCGCCTTTAACACGAAATGTTCCGCGGTTAAAATCTGCTGTTGTTCTTGAATAAAGAGAACCCACAAATTGGTACAATAATTTGTTTCTTGAAACTAATTGGCCAACATGAACGGGAATAATGTTCTTTTTAAAATCAGATGGATTACCCATACCATAAATACAACTTACCGAGCTCACTACAATAATATCCCTTCTGCCCGATAATAAAGTAGAGGTAGTACTTAAACGTAATTTTTCGATCTCGGCATTAATAGCAAGATCTTTTTCTATATAAGTTCCGGTAGTTGGTAAAAAAGCTTCTGGTTGATAATAATCGTAATAGCTCACAAAATATTCCACCGCGTTATTTGGAAAAAATTGTTTGAACTCACTAAATAATTGAGCTGCTAAAGTTTTATTATGACATAAAACCAAAGTCGGTTTGCTTACCTGTTGAATAACGTTTGCAGCCGTAAAAGTTTTTCCGGATCCGGTAACACCAAGCAACACCTGGTGTTTAGTGTTTGATTTGATCCCTTCTACCAATTGTTTTATCGCTTCGGGTTGATCGCCGGTTGGTTGAAATTCAGATGTTAGTTCAAAATTCATTCTTTTATAATTTCAAGTAAATATCTTTAAAAAATTAGATTTTTTTAGGCAAACGATTTTTTAAAAGCGGAGTTTACTACAAGGTAAATGAGCATTTTAAAAGATTTAGTTCAACGCCAAAAAAGCAATTTTTTGGAGATATTCTACAAAGTTACTTAATCAATTTATATTTAGCAGCAGCAAATTCTTTATTACAAAAATTAAAATGCCACCATTCGCTGGTAATTGGGAAAAACAAAGCCCGTTGCATAACTTTTCTTAACAATTTTCTGTTATCCAATGCTTGTTGTGAAAGTTCGCCTTTTGTTAAATAATAAATTTCATAAACAGGCTGCGATTGTTTTCCGAAATGATCAAAATCGGTACCCATATCCAGCAATTTATTTTCTTTCAGATCAATAATAGATAGATCTACCGCACAACCATAATTATGCAAAGAAACATTAAAGGGTGGCGATACATAGGCAAACTTAATATCCGGGGGCATTTTTAAACTGTCCCACATTAATTGCTGAATATGAAAAGGGCGCGCTGCATCAAAAATTATTAAAGAATAATCAGGATTGATCTGCTTTAAATAAAATTGCGCATTGCATAATCTTGTGGCTACTTCGCAAGGCAGATAAGCTTTACGAAGGCCATCATACATATTTATCTTTAAAAAATTATTGGTGTCCGCATATCTTAGGTCAACTTTTATACTGCTATCAAGGCTTTTCACATCCAGCAGCTCATAATCCTTAAACAAATATTCAAGATAGGAAGTGTCTTTTTTAATTTTTGCTTCCAGGTTTTTACTAAGGTTAAAAGTATCGTTGATCACAAAAACCTTGTGTTTCGAAATTTTATTGCCTTTTTCTTCCGATACAGTATTGCAGGTAGAAAAAAACAAAATGGCAAATAAAAAATATAGCTGATAAATTTTCAAAAAATTATTTTTTGTTCCTTAAATTTTAAAAGCAAATACTTAATTTTATATGCAAATTTAAATTTTATGCCTTCATTTGATATTGCCAGCAAATTAGATGCCCAACTACTGGATAATGCTATAAATGTAGCTAAAAAAGACATACTTAACCGCTGGGATTTTAAAGACAGCAAAAGTACTATTGAGCTCAATAAAAAAGATCTGCTCATTAATGTCGCTACTGAAAATGATATGCGTCTTGAAGCTATTCTGGATGCGATCCATTCACGTATGATCAAACAAGGACTTGACCCCCGCGGTTTGGATGAAAGTAAAGAACATTACCCAAGTGGGCCATTGATCAAAAAAGATATTAAGGTGAGACAAGGTTTGGAAAAAGAAGCCTGCAAAAAAATAATGAAGGATATTAAAGACAGTAAATTAAAAGTTACTGCTCAAATAATGGATGAGATCATTCGCGTGAGCGCAAAAAAAATAGATGATCTTCAGGCCGTAATAACACTTTGCAGAAAGGGTGACTATGAAGTACCTCTTCAATTTATAAATATGAAATAATACTTAACCACAAAGTTCACTAAGATATCGCAAAGAACACAAAGAAATTATGATTATCAGAAGCAAGGCTCCATTACGTATAGGTTTAGCAGGTGGCGGTACGGATGTTAGTCCGTATGCAGATCTTTACGGCGGAGCAATTTTAAATGCAACTATTGATCTTTATGCCTACGCATCATTAGAACCATTAAGCAATGGCAAAATAGAATTTTGTTATGACGGAACAGATCGTTGTGTTGTTTTAGAAAGCAAAAAAGAACTGGAATTAGTTGAAGGCTTTGAGTTATTTATTGGCGTTTACAATCGCCTGGTAAAACAATTTAACTTCGATAAATTATCTTTTCGTTTAACATCTTATATCGAAGCGCCACAAGGCTCTGGCCTCGGAACCTCTTCCACCATTGTAGTTTCGTTGATAGGTGCTTTTGTAGAATGGTTAAAATTACCGCTAGGTAAATATGATATTGCGCACCTCGCTTACGAGATCGAACGCGTGGATCTTAAAATGAGTGGTGGCAGACAAGATCAATATGCCGCTACTTTTGGTGGAATAAATTACATGGAATTTTTAAGTAACGATCGCGTTATTGTAAATCCATTGCATTTAAAAGATGAAATTGTAAATGAATTAGAATTTAATTTGCTTTTATATTTTACAGCCACACAACGCTTATCTGCTACTATCATTAACGAACAAGTGCAGAATGTAAAAGATAAAAATGAAAAATCGGTTGATGCCATGCACAATTTAAAAGAGCAGGCACATCAAATGAAAGATAGTTTGCTTCGCGGCGAAATAAATAAAATTGGCGAGATCTTAAATTTTGGTTGGAAAAATAAAAAAGCAATGGCGCAATCTATCAGCAATCCGTTAATAGATAGTATTTACGAAACCGCTTTAAAGAATGGCGCAACCGGTGGAAAGATCTCTGGTGCGGGCGGCGGCGGCTTTATGTTTTTCTTATGTCCCGGTGTTACAAAAGTAAAAGTATCCAAAGCATTAGAAACAATGGGAGGCAAAGTACAATCTTTTAAGTTTACAAAAGAAGGTTTGGTTACCTGGACTATATAGATAGTGCGCTCCTACGGAGCTTTAGAAAAAAAATAAAAAACCAACATAACTCCGTAGGAGCGACCTATATGGCAAATACCTATTCGCAAATATATATACAGATTGTTTTTGTAGTTAAAGGCAGGCAAAATCTTATCTCAGAACAAAACCGGGATGAATTACAAAAATATATAACCGGTATAGTGCAAAACCGCGACCAAAAATTGTTAGCCATTTATTGTATGCCAAATCATACTCATGTTTTGATCGGATTAAAACCATCTATCTCAATTTCAGATCTGGCAAGAGATATAAAGGCAGGTTCTTCGGGGTTTATTAATAAGCAAAATTGGATAAAAGGAAAATTTAGTTGGCAGGAAGGTTTTGGAGCATTCTCTTATTCGGAAAATGCTGTTGAGAATGTTATTGGGTATATTAATAACCAGCAACAACATCATAGCAAAAAAACATTTAAAGAAGAATACCTTGAATATCTTAAAGAATTTGAAATTGAATATGATGAAAAATATTTATTTGATTGGGTGGAATAACAGGCCGCTCCTACGGAGCTCAATGGAATTTTATTGTTATTCTTAATGATAGATTGCTCCTAGCGGAGCAAAAATAAATTTAAAAAATGTTTAAAAACATGCATAAAAAGAGTTGTATAGGAGCAAACTATAACTAACGAAAAACTAAATTTGCCAACAGCTCCATAGGAGCGATTTATAACTATGAAAACTTTAGATTCTACCAATTTCAAATTCGATAATCAAACAGCATACTACAAAGGTAAAGTGCGTGATGTATACACCATCGGAGATTCGTTGTTGGTAATGATTGCCAGCGATCGTATCAGTGCTTTTGATGTGGTGTTACCAAGAGGCATTCCTTACAAAGGACAAGTATTAAATCAAATTGCTGCGCATTTTTTAGATGCTACAAAAGATATTCTTCCTAATTGGTTGTTATCATCACCACACTCGCACGTGAGTATTGGCCGCATGTGCCAGCCTTTTAAAGTAGAAATGGTCGTGCGTGGTTATTTAGCCGGGCATGCTGCAAGAACCTATGTAAGTGGTTTAAGAACTTTATGTGGAGTTACATTACCTGAAGGATTAAAAGAGAATGATAAATTACCTCAACCCATCATTACCCCTACTACCAAGGCAAGCGAAGGACATGACGAAGATATTAGTCGTGAAGAAATAATTAAGCAGGGTATTGTTAGCAAAGAACATTACGAGCAATTAGAAAAATACACATTGGCTTTATATAATCGCGGACAAGAAATTGCCAATAAAATGGGCTTGATCTTAGTTGATACAAAATATGAATTTGGCTTGTACAATGGCGAGATCTATTTAATGGATGAAATTCATACGCCGGATTCTTCGCGTTATTTTTATTTGGAAGGTTATGATGATCGCCAGAAAAAAGGTGAAGAACAAAAACAATTAAGTAAAGAATTTGTAAGAAGATGGTTAATTGAGAATGGTTTTCAGGGCAAAGAAGGCCAAACTATACCTACGATGAGCGATGAATGGTTGAACGAAATTAGCAGCCGTTATATTGAATTATATGAAAAAGTAACGGGCAAAAGCTTCGTTAAGTCCAACTACGACAACATGTTAGCTGATATTGAAAATTCAATTAAAAATGAGCTAAAAAAATTATAACTTTACAATTCAATAAAACCAAGCAGAATGAAAGATATTTTCGAAAAAATTAAAGCGAATTTAGGTCCGATCGGAGAACACGCAAAAGAATCACATGGTTATTTTACATTTCCAAAATTAACCGGTGATATTAACCCGCACATGGATTTTCGCGGAAAAAAATTATTGAACTGGAGTTTAAATAATTATTTAGGTTTAGCAAATCATCCGGAAGTAAGGAAAGCAGATATTGATGGTGCAACACAATTTGGTTTAGCTGCTCCCATGGGTGCGCGTATGATGAGTGGAAACTCTGATTACCATGAAGAATTAGAAAGAGGTTTATCAGCATTAGTTCAAAAAGAAGATACAATACTTTGTAATTTTGGTTACCAGGCAATGGTTTCAGCAATCGATGCTATTGTTGACCGTCATGATGTGATCGTTTACGATGCAGAAAGCCACGCTTGTATTTTAGATGGTGTGCGTTTACACATGGGCAAGCGTTACGTATTTAAACATAACGATATTGCTGATTGCGAAAAACAATTAGAGCGCGCAAAAAAATTAATTGAAGACGGCGGTAATAAAGGCGCTATCCTTGTTATTACCGAAGGTGTTTTTGGTATGCGTGGTGACCAGGGTAAATTAAAAGAGATCGTTGAGCTTAAGAAAAAATATAACTTCCGCTTATTTGTAGATGATGCGCACGGTGTTGGTACAATGGGTGCAAAAGGCGGTGGTACCGGCGAAGCACAAAATTGCCAGGATGGTGTAGATATTTATTTTGGAACCTTTGCAAAATCATTTGCTTTAATTGGTGGATTTATTTCTTCTTCAAAAGAGATCATTACTTTTTTACGTTACAATATGCGTTCGCAAATTTTTGCGAAATCGTTACCACTGCCTTTGGTTGTTGGTTTATTAAAACGTTTGGAATTATTAAATAAACATCCTGAATACAGAACTAAATTATGGGATATTGCAAACAACCTTCAAAAAGGTTTAGTTGATGCTGGATTTAATATTGGTGATACAAACACAATGGTTACACCTGTTTACATGAATGGCTCAATACCTGAAGCAACAAACATGGTAATTGATCTTCGTGAGAATTTCGGTATCTTCTGTTCAATGGTTGTGTATCCGGTAATTCCAAAAGGTATGATCATTTTACGTTTAATTCCTACAGCTATTCACACACCGGAAGATGTAAAATATACGATTGAATCTTTCAGTAAGATAAAAGATAAATTGTACGGTGGTTTGTATAAAGCAGATAAGATCCGCGAAGGATTTTCTCAGGCGCTTTAATTTATTTCGTTAATCTATTTCGAAATCCCAAACCTTTAAGTTTGGGATTTTTTATTTGGGCGTGTCCCTTCGGGTCGGGTTATTGCGGGCTTCGCTCCGGCTGGGCGAGAAAACCTCGCCCGAGCTAAACCCTTCATATCCCTCACGCGGAAGCGTATATGGAATTTCGGAGATTCGCGTGAGCGATTGCAGCGAAAAGCCCACAGTGTAGCGGAGCGAAACGAGGACTTGTAGCGAAAAGCGCGACCCGAAGGGGCACGC
This sequence comes from Bacteroidia bacterium, assembly GCA_039919745.1. Taxonomy (GTDB): domain Bacteria; phylum Bacteroidota; class Bacteroidia; order B-17B0; family Aurantibacillaceae; genus Aurantibacillus. Next base: position 10,406 of record JBDSFC010000009.1, read on the forward strand.
CCAAATTAATAGCTTAAAGGTTATCATTTCTATTAACAATTTCTCTTCTTCTGTTAAAAAGTAAAGGCCGCAAATAGCTTATGGATATTGTATCTTAGATGTCCGCTATGGCAAAAACAGAAGATAAAGAAACCCCTTTAATGAAGCAATACAATACCATCAAGGCTAAATACCCTGATGCTATTTTATTATTCAGAGTGGGCGATTTTTACGAAACGTTTGGAGAAGACGCCGTTAAAGCATCTAAGATCTTAGGTATTACTTTAACCAAGCGGGCTAACGGACAAGCACAGTTTATTGAGTTGGCGGGTTTTCCACATCATTCGGTAGATTCTTATTTGCCCAAATTAGTTCGTGCAGGTTACCGTGTGGCAATCTGCGACCAGTTAGAAGATCCTAAAACCGTTAAAGGAATTGTAAAACGTGGTATTACCGAATTAGTAACACCAGGTGTTAGCTTTAATGATAAGATCTTAAACCATCAACAAAATAATTTTCTCGCCTCTATTCATTTTGATAAAGAACAGGGCGGGCTTGCCCTTTGTGATGTTTCAACAGGAGAATTTTTAGTTGCGCAAGGTTCAATTACTTATCTGGAAAAATTAATTCAGAATTTTAAACCGAACGAATTACTCTACGAAAAAAATAAACGTAATCAATTAAATGAATTATTAGGTGAACGTTTTTATTCTTTCGGATTAGATGATTGGGCTTTTGCTTATGATTTTGGTTACGAAAGCTTAACCAAACATTTTGAGACCAACTCTGTAAAAGGTTTTGGTATAGAAGGGCAAAACCTTGCCATTTGTGCCTGTGGAGCAATCCTACATTATTTAGGCGAAACCAAACACGATAAATTAAAACACATTAATAAGATCAGCCGCATTGATGAAGATCAATATGTATGGTTGGATAAATTCACTATTCGTAATTTAGAATTATACGCTTCCAATAATGAGAACGGAAAAAGCCTTATCGACGTCATAGACAAAACCGTTA
>JBDSFC010000066.1:0-5816 GCA_039919745.1 Bacteroidia bacterium
GTTTCAAGTTCTGGCCCTTTAGCAGTAACTTATCCTGATGCAGTTGGTATTGTGTGGGGTGTTGGTACATCACAAACAATTACATGGGCAGTAAACGGTACCAATACAGCGCCTGTTAGTTGCGACAGTGTTAGAGTATTAATTTCTTACGATGGTGGTACAACATATAACCTTATGTTAGGCTCTACACCAAATGATGGTGCTGAATTAATTACTGTACCAACAATAACTGCAACAAGTATTAATACTTGTAGGATTAAAGTAGAATCAAAAGGAAATATTTTCTATGACATCAGCAATAACAATTTTGCTATTTCAATTAACGTTGGTGTAAATCAATTATCAAAAAATAACCCAATTGGTTTATCTGTTTGGCCAAACCCTTTTGCTAACAGGTTAATTTTGCTGTAGGGAATTTACAGTCAGATAATTTAACTGAGGTTAAAGTAATTGACGTGTTAGGCAAAACCGTACTTCAAAAAAATTATACAAATAAAACAGAATTAAACGAAACGCTTGATCTGTCTAATATAAGCGATGGTGTTTATTTTATTAATGTAACCAACAATAATAACCATTCGGTTTACAGAATTGTAAAAAATTAATTTAATTCATTCTAATTATTAAAAGGTTATCCAAGATCGGGTAACCTTTTTTTATTTGATCATTATAAACTTATGCGCTTTATTTTTATTCTTTTTCCCTTTTTTGTTTTTTCGCAGCAGCTAAAAAAACCTGACACGGTTTTTTGTGACTGCTCAAAAGCAAGGACTGTTTCTTTAAATGGAAATATAAAAATAGGTCCCACAATTGTCCCTCCTGGTAGCGGTGAGTTAAATGAGATTAGTGAACGAAAACAAAAAACAAAATTTTCTTTTGAAAAAGAACATTACAGCGCCTGGTATAAACTTATTATAAAAACGGATGGTTTTTTAGTGTTTGATATTATTCCAACAAAATCCGAAGATGATTACGATTTTATGCTCTTTAAAGGTGATACGGTGCGTTTTTGCGATAGTTTGCTGCGATTCGCAATAAAACCTGTTAGAGCCTGCATTTCGCGCAATAAAGAAGAATTAAAAGGATTAACCGGTTTAAATTTTAGAGGTCAAAAAGAACTCATAATAGAAGGCTTAGGAGACGCTTATGCAAAACCACTCGGAGTTAAAAGTGGTGATGTTTATTATTTAATTTTAGATAATGTCTATGATAATGGAGGGGGCCATACCATAAATTTTTATTTTGAAGAAATGGTTGCGGTCAAAGGTGTGACATTGAATGAAGATAAAGTTCCTGTAACTACAGAAGTAACTGTTACAGCGCCAAATGGAGACACATTAAAAAAAGTAAAATCCGATAAAAAAGGGAAATATGAATTTAATATACCCCTTAGAAAAAATGTAACATATTCGCTAAATTTTTATAACGATAGTAGTTTTATTTTTACTAGGCCAATAACTTCTAAAACAAATAAAGACCAGCTCAAAAATATCAGTCCTGTTTTGCAAACTTTAAAAAAAGGAAATAAATATATTTTACAAAATATTAATTTTGAACCCGGAGTTGCTGTTTTTATTCCTTCTGCCTATGCTCCATTAAAAACGCTTACTAAATTAATGCAAAGAAACACGAAATTAAAAATACATATTGTTGGTCACATAAATGGTTGTAGCGGTGTTACTAAAAAAATAATTGATCAGCTTTCTATTGACAGAGCAATGGCTGTAAAAAAATATTTGGAATCAAATTCAGTATCCGCTAATAGATCAACCGTTGATGGAAAAGGTTGTTCAGAAATGTTGTATCCGCCAGGTGGCGAAGAAGTACCAAGCTGGCAACAAGTTTTAAACAGAAGGGTAGAAATTTTTATTACAGAAAAATAAATTTTTTTACTGCCTTATTTTCTGTTAATTTTAATAGATGCATCTAAGGCCATATCTAAATAAAATAGTAGTACTTTTTTCACTGTTTACTTTACAGGTAAGCTCGCAGGATGATCTTACAAAAAAGCAATTGTATGACATACTTTCCAAACAAGCCGCCGACACTGTTTTAATTGATACTTACAATGCATTTTGCTGGCCAATTTATTGTTATGACAATTTTGATTCTGCCATTTATTTTGGAAATAAGGCAATTGAACTCTCAAAAAAAATAAAAGACATTAAGCGTGAAAGTATCGCTCACAGACGTTTAGGTATTGTTTACACCAATACAAGTGATATTAAGACTGCTCTATTCCATCAACAAACAAGTTACGATCTTTCAGAAAAAATACATTACAAGCGTGGCATGCAGCTGGCTCTGAATAATCTTGGCGTTATATATTTAAATAATGAATTATTAAATAAGGCTTTAGGTTATTTTCTTAAAAGCCTTAAAATGGTGGAAGAAACAAATGATTATAGAACTGCTTCAAATTTATATGTTAATTGTGGCATTATCTATCGTGGAATAAATGAATTAAACAAAGCAAAAGAATTCTTTTTAAAAGCTAATAGTTTTGCCAAATTAAAAAGTGATGACGATATTTTAATTATTAGTTTTTGTGAGCTAAGCTCTATTTGCAGAAACTTAAAGCAGGTAGATTCGGCAGAAATCTATCTTAACAAGGCGAAAAAATATGTAACAGCAACAACAACGCCCAAAACAAAATTTTCTATTGGCATAAATGAGGGATTGATATTTTCTGTTAAAAAAGAAAACAGAAAAGCATTGGCTTGTTTTTTAAAAACACAGGAATATTCTAACATCTTAACGGATGGAATCACTTTGTTTATTGATATTGGTGACGAGTATAATAAACTTAACAAGCCCGACAGCGCCTTCCATTATTTTAAGAAAGGCTATGACGTGAGTGTTGAGCATAAATTATATGATAATATCGAATACCTCAGTTATCAAATGGCTTTATATTATAAAAATAAAAACGATTTTAAGAATTATTCTAAACTGCTCGAAATCCATTTAAATGCAAAAGATTCTAGTTCAAAGATCACAACCGCGCAAAAAATAATTGGCCAACAACTTGAATTTGATTTTCAGAAAAAGCAAGTAGCCGACAGTATTGGTTATTCTCAAAAAGAAAAGATCAGCAATGCCCAATTAGAAGTTGCTAATGTAAAATTGAGCCACGAAAAAATATTTCGCATCATGCTCATTCTTATTTTAGTGATCATTATTGTTTTTGCTGTATTTATTTATAACCGTTTCAGGTTAGCGGCCAAGCAAAAAAAGATAATTGAAGAGCAAAAGCATTTGGTGGATGAGAAAAATAAAGAGATACTTGATTCTATAAATTACGCGAAACGTTTACAGGAAGCTATTTTACCCCAAAAAAATGATATTCAGAAAGACCTTGATTTCGACATTTTTTATTTACCGAAGGATATTATTGGTGGCGATTTTTATTTTTTCGAGAAACATAACAACTACATATTTATTGCCGTTTGCGATTGCACAGGTCATGGTATTCCTGGAGCTATCATGTCGGTAGTTTGCCATCACGCTTTGCAAAAGTCTATCATCGAATTTAATTTAACCGAACCAAAACTTATTTTAGATAAAACCCGTGAAATTGTAATTGCAAGTTTAAACGCCACACAACAAAACATTAAAGATGGGATGGATTGTTCTCTGATAGTTCTAAATATAGCAACCAAAAAAATAAAATGGGCTGGCGCCAATAATCCTTTGTGGATCTTAAATAACAATTTGCTAACCGAAATAAAAGCAACCAAACAACCTGTGGCTTTATATGAGGCGGCTAAGCCTTTCACAGATCATGAATTAGAATTAGCTCCGGATACTTTATTATATTTATTTACAGATGGCTATCCTGATCAGTTTGGTGGGCCAAAAGGAAAAAAATATAAAGAAAAACAATTAAAAGAATTTTTGATCTCTATTGCAGGACATCCTTTACAAAAACAAATAGAACTATTGCGCCAAAATTTTGCTTCCTGGAAAGGCAATCAAGACCAGGTAGATGATGTAGCGCTTGGAATAATAAAACTCAATTAGTATTGGGTTTTCATTTCAATGTATTTTAAAAATTCCTGTTTTGTAGTTTCGCTTGCAAACTTTCCACCGTAAAAAGATGTAACCGTTGCGGAATTATGATCCTGTACACCTCTTGACGAAACGCATAAATGTTTTGCATCAATTAAAATAGCAACGTCTTCTGTTTTTAAAATACTTTGCAATTCTTTAGCAATTTGAACCGTTAAGCGTTCTTGTACCTGCGGACGTTTTGCAAAATACTGAACTATGCGGTTTAATTTTGACAACCCTATTACTTTACCGTTTGAAATATAGGCTACATGCGCTTTACCAAAGATCGGTACAAAATGATGCTCGCAATTACTATAAAAAGTAATATCCTTTTCAACCAACATTTGGTTGTATTGGTATTTGTTCTCAAATAATTTTGCAGATGGTTTATTTGCAGGATCTAAGCCACTAAAAATTTCTTTCACATACATTTTTGCAACACGTTGCGGCGTTCCTTTTAAACTATCATCATTAAGATCTAAACCTAAAGTTTCCATGATCTCTTTAAAGTGAAATTCTATCTTTTTAATTTTTTCTTCATCGTTCATAACAAATGCGTCTTTTTTCATTGGCGTTTCAATGTTGGTGCTTATATGTTCGTTCCCGATCTCATCCGCACTCATCTCACTTAATATGTTATTATCTTTAAGCAGGGTATTCAACATAGTTTCTTTCTGTTTCATATAACACAATTTTTAGTTCGTATTTTTTTTCAATTTTTGGTCTGAGAATATTATAAATTACAATTGCAATATTTTCTGCCGTTGGATTTAGTTCTTTAAATTCAACCGTATCTAAATTTAAATTCTTATGATCAAATTTTTCTATTATTAATTCTTTAATAAGGCAGCTTAAAAATTTTAGATCTATTACATAACCTGTTTTTGGATCAACCTCACCAATTACTTTTACAATTACTTCATAATTATGTCCGTGGTAATTGGCATAATTACATTTACCAAAAATAGCAGCATTTTCCGCATCGGTTAAAGAGGGGTTGTGTAGCCTGTGAGCAGAATTAAAATGTTCTTTCCGATAAACGGCAATTTTATTGTCCATATTCTTTTTTTAAATCAGAAATAGATGGTTAGGCTACACTAATTAAGTTTTATAAACGGTGTGTAAGAAGTTTGCTCACAAAGAGTTTATAAATTTGATATACAATTTTACAAAATTGTTTTCAAGAATAAAGTTAAGAATTATTATTATAAAAGGAAATTATTCGCCAAAGTATTCTACACAAATACGGGGCGTTTCATATAATTTAACACAATGTAAATCAACACCTTTTGGCAAATGTGGTGTAATTTGTTGCCAAATAGCAATGGCCAGGTTCTCAGTGCTTGCTAATTTTCCTGCCATAAAATCAACGTCCATATTCAGGTTTCTGTGATCCAGTTTTTCGCAAACATATTCTTGCAAAATAGCGCTAAGTACCTTCACGTCCATTAAAAAACCTGTTTCCTGGCTAACCTTCCCCTTTATGGTTACAATAAGTTCATAGTTATGCCCATGCCAGTTGGCGTTGGCGCATTTACCAAAAACTTCTATATTTTTTTCTTCGCTCCAGTTTGGGTTGTACAATTTGTGAGCAGCATTGAAATGTTCGTGACGGGTAAGATAAACCATAGTGCAAATTTACTAAATAATTTTTCGGATGCGGTAATATTACGAGAAAGCTCTTATAATAGATTAAGTTTTTTTGCGTTGCCTTCGGCTCGCGCTTTGCGTGAGGGATAGAGCGGAAAGCCCGCACCGCGAGT
>JBDSFC010000123.1:0-32774 GCA_039919745.1 Bacteroidia bacterium
TGGTAACACGACCTTTTGGTATTAAACGTACCATCTGGTAAACCATATTAAAAAAATCTTTATCTGCCATAAATTATTTTATTGAGATCCCTCCGTTGTCGGATGACAAAATGTTATGTCATGCTGACGAAGGAAGCATCTGTTTTATATTCTTATTCCAATTAAACAAACATCGTCGATCTGCTCAAGATCACCGCGCCAATCATTATGTGCTATTTCTAATTCATTCTTTAAAATACTCATGCTTTGTGAAGAATGTTTCATTAATAATTCTTCCAAACGTTTGTACATGAATTTTTTTCCTTGCCTAAATAAATTACCATTCATTTTTGCTGTTGGTCCACCAAACTGATCAGCGTAACCATCCGTGAACATCACTATCAGATCGTTCTTTTTTAATTCAAGTTCAGTTGTTTTAAAAATATATTTGCGCATATCTACATCAGCGCTTATGGGCTGTTTATCTGCTTTAATTACATTCAACACACCATCACGAATATGATAAATGCTATTGTTGGCACCGCTGAATTTTAGTTTCAAATTTTTACGATCTACTTCAATTAAGCTCATATCCATGCCATCTTTTATTTGTTGGGTTGGATCTTCTTTCTTGAAGAATTTAGGTAATTCAATATTTAAATAATCTAAGATCTCTGATGGATCTTTATGCTGATCGCTTTCATCTATTTTATTTAATAATGAGTAAGCTACCAAACTCATAAAAGCACCAGGTACGCCATGACCAGTGCAATCGCAGCAAGCCATTAAAAAATTATTACCTGCATTTTTACCTGCCCAATAAAAATCACCACTTACAATGTCTTTTGGTTTAAAGAAAACAAAATGCTCTCCGATCTTTTGGCTCAATTCATTTTCATTTGGTAAAATTCCTTCCTGTATCCGTTTCGAATAATAAATGCTGTCTAAGATTTCTTTTTTCTGGTGTGTGATCTCGGCTTTCTGTTCTTCTAATAAAACATTTGCTTTACGTTTATCCCTGAATAATTTATAAAAGAAAAAGATGCCGCCAATTAATAATAACGAAAGAGAGCTTACTAAAATTAAAAAAGCTTTATTGCGTTTTAGTTGCAATGATTTATTAATATTATTTAATTTCTGGATCTCTAATTCTTTCTCAACTTTAAAATTATTATAATTATTCTCTGACTCGTTTGATTTTTGGATCTTTTCTGAATTGGCCAGGCTATCGCTAAAGACCTGGTATTGCTTAAGCGTGCGGTAAGCATTTTTGTAATCGTTAATTGAAGAATAGCAATAATTGAGTTCCTTATAATTTTTTCTTTGCTCCTGTATATCATCAAGAGGAATTATTCTCAAGTTTTTCTCATAAAAATCGATCGCTTTTTTAAACTCTCCAACGGTTTGATAATAAGTGCCCGAAAAATAATATAATGAGTTATAGTCATCGTTAGTTTGTTTTGTCTTTTTAAAATAAAATTCAAGGGAATCTAATTGTTCTTTTGCTTTTTTTAGGTCATTTAATTGGTAATAACTCTGCATTTTATTTCCTAGTATCGACGGTATATACGTATACACCTCGTGCGATTTGGCAATCCCCTCGCTGATCCTCAGATAATGTAAGCCAAGTAATGGTAGGTTTAAATTATTATAATCAACTCCAAGATTGTTAGAAGAAGTAAATTGCTGATTTAGATCTTTTAATTTTACCGCTATGGCATATGTTTTTCTAAAAAAGTAAACTGCTTTTTTACTGTTGCCCTGGTCTGAATTAATAATTCCTAAATAATTAAATATTCTTCCCTGTAGTTTTTCAAGTTTAAACTCTTCGGCAATAGTCAGCGATTTATATAAGTAGGTAATTGCATTTTCATAACGCGACGAATAATAATAAGCTTCACCAATTAAGAAATAAGCATGGGCTAAAAGATCGCGACGGTTGTGGGTAATAAAAAAGTCCTGTAATTCTTTTCCGTATTTTACTTTCGAATCAAGTGTGGTACCTTCTTTTTTAATAATGAACTCTATTTTTTTGAGTTTTATACTATCGTTTAATTCAGAATTTAAGATAATAGAAACACTATCCTCCTGGGATGCCCCATTAAAGGCCGTTCCGATAAAAAATACGAATAAATATTTAACAAAAAGCCTGATGCTTAAAACTAAGGCTTTTACATTATTAAAACAACAAAAAAAGTTATCTTTGCAGTCTTATGGAAAAAAGAGTTAGAGTCAGATTTGCACCTAGTCCTACAGGTGGCTTACATATGGGCGGTGTTCGTACTGCTTTATTTAATTATTTGTTTGCGAAAAAGCATGGTGGCGATTTTATTTTACGTATTGAGGATACGGATCAAACCCGCTTTGTAAAAGGCGCGGAAGAATATATTATTGAAGCTTTAAAATGGTGTGGTATTGAACCTAATGAAGGTGTTGGTTTTGGAGATGGTAAACATAAGCCTTATCGCCAGAGTGAACGCAAAGAGTTAGGGATCTATAAAAAGTATGCAGATAAATTAATTGAAAGTGGGCATGCTTATTACGCTTTTGATACGGAAGAAGAATTGAACGACATGCGTAAACGTTTGGAAGCCGCTAAAGTTGTAGCACCACAATACAATGCCGTTACGCGCCAGAATATGCGCAATTCAACAACTTTAGGCGAAGATGAGGTTAAAAAATTATTGGCTGAAGGTGTAAAGTATGTAGTGCGTTTAAAAGTGCCTCGTAATGAAGAAATTCGTTTTAATGATATTATTCGTGGCTGGGTAACTGTAAACTCTGCGCAGGTAGATGATAAAGTATTATTAAAAAGTGATGGTATGCCAACCTACCATTTGGCGCATATTGTAGACGATATTGAAATGGAAATTTCTCATGCTGTGCGTGGTGAAGAATGGTTGCCAAGTGCACCGGCACATATTTTAATTTACCGGTATTTAGGTTTGGAAAATGAAATGCCAAAGCTGGCGCATTTACCGTTGATCTTAAATCCGGATGGTAATGGAAAAATTAGCAAGCGTGAAGCGCGTTTTCCTGTGTTTCCTTTAAGTTGGCAGGATCCGCGTGAAACCTCACCTTATGTTGGTTACAAAGAATCTGGATATTATCCTGAAGCCTTTATAAATATTTTAGCATTGCTTGGTTGGAATCCGGGAAATAATGAAGAGATTTTTTCTGTGGCAGAATTAGCAGAGTTATTTTCGTTTGAGCGTGTTCACAAATCAGGGGCGAAGTTTGATCCTGAAAAAGCAAAATGGTTCAACCAACAATATCTTCGTAAAAAATCAGATGCGGAATTAGCAGAAGTTTTTAAACCGATCTTAAAAGAAAAAGGTATTGAAAAAAATGATGCTTTCGTTATTGAGTTTTGTAAACTGGTAAAAGAAAAAGTGCAATTTGTGCATGAGTTTTGGGACCAGGGAAAATATGTATTTGAAGCGCCAACAGGTTACGATGAAAAAGTAATGACCAAAAAATGGAACGATCAAAGCAAAGAATTATTTACAAAAGTTCTGAATTTATTTAAAAACATTTCTGATTGGAACACAATAGTACTTCACGATTCGTTTGAAGGATTGGTGAATGAAGCAGGAAAAATTGATATGCAGTTATTACGTGTATTAATTACAGGTGTTGCCGGTGGCCCGCATTTATTTGATATGCTGGCTTTAATTGGAAAAGAAGAAACGGTAAAACGGTTGGAAGTTGCTTTGAATAAGCTTTAAAATTAATTTTATGAAAAACGTAATTATATTTTTCCTAATAAGTTTTTATTTAAATACAGTTGCTCAATGTGTTCAGCCAACTATTCCAAGCGTCAATTCAGTTACAAATTGTTCCGGCCAAAACTCTACATTAACTTGTAATGGCACATTAAATAATGCAACAAATTGGGTATGGTATACAGGAAGTTGCGGCGGGATATTAGTGGGTACAGGAACCCAATTAATTGTTAGCCCAACGGTAACAACTACTTACTTTGTAAGAGGCGAAGGGGGTTGTGTGATTCCAGGCCCCTGCGCAACAAGTTCAGTTAGCGTATTACAATCACCAAGCATAAGCGCAACGTTTAATAATATGTCGTGTTTTGGGCTAAGTAATGGCAGCATTTCATTATTAGTATCCGGGCAAGCGCCTTTTTCTTATAATTGGAGTCCAACAGGATATACTACGGCAAACATCAGTGGATTAAGTGCTGCACCGCATACAGCAACAGTAACTGACGCTAATGGGTGTAAAACTTTTACAACAATAAATATTTTTCAACCAAATATATTAGCCTTAAATGTATCTCCATCCCAAACAATTTGTTATGGTAATCAGGCATCCGTGTATGCTCAAGCTATCGGGGGTACAACCCCATATTCCTATACAATGACAAACCTCTCAAATAATACTACAACAACAATCGTAACTCCAATAGGCATGAATGTATCGCCAACTTTAACATCAACAACTCAATTTACAGTTTCGGTAGTTGATGCAAATGGATGTTCAAATGGACCTCAAACGATCATAGCTAATGTTTGGCCGGCACTTATCGCAAGTGGTTATTCAGTTGTGGCTTGTAGCGGTGATAGTGTTACTCTGACTGCAAATATAATTTCCGCAGGCAATGGAGGGCCTCGGAGTTATAATTGGTCAAATGGTGCAACTTCAGTTAGCGCTGGTATTATTGTAAATTTTACAAATACACCAAATACTTATACCGTGGTTATTGATGATGGATGTACCATTCCAAATACAAGCGCTATATTTACAGTTAATGTAAGCGCATGCGTTGGCATCAATGAGAATAAATTTAAAAAAGTAAATATTTCTTTTTATCCAAATCCTGCATATGACTTTTTAATTATAGAAAGTGACAAGGAATTAAAAATTACACTATTTTCAGTATTAGGGCGGGAAATATTACAGTCAAAAATTACAAACACAAAAAATCCGATAGATGTTAGGGCTTTAAGTAATGGGATATATTATCTTTCTATATTTAATGTTGCTAATAAAAAGATGATGACTGAAAAAATCTTGATTCAACATTAAAGCACCTTGAAAGGATTCACCTCTGCAGAAATAATTTTATTTGCATCTGCTTGCAACCAATCCTGCAAAATATTTTTGTAAATACTTCTAAAATCTACACGATATTTAAGATCACCGTCATCAAGGTCTTCAAGATTTGGTAATTCATTTACAATGCCTTTTTTCTTCAAATTTTTTCCGAATAAGAACACATTGCCAGCAGTGCCATGATCTGTGCCGCCGCTAGCGTTCTCTTCAACGCGTCTTCCAAATTCGCTAAAAGTAAAAACAACAGTATCATCCCATTTATTTAAACCTTTTAAATTAACAATAAATGCAGAAACTGCTTTTGCATATTGTTCCAACAAATTATTTTGTTTATCGAGTTGGGCCGCATGTGTATCAAAACCGGTTAAACTAACGTAATACACTTTTGTAGAAATACCACTTACAATAAAATTAGCAATATCCTTTAATTGTTTTCCTAATTCACTATTTGGGTATTCAAAGGTATTGGTTACTATTTTATTTTTTTCATAAATATAATCTACTCCCGAAGTAGTTTCTAATAAGGTCTTGTATAAATAACCCTGGTTATCTTCGTTCAGCACATCATTTTTTGCAGCCTCTGCAATATCATTAAAATAAGGCACTTTCAGCTCCTGGTGCAATTGAGAAATGTTTTTTACCGCAAGACCATTTAATTTTTTGCCTTTTAATGCAAGCGATAAATAATTATCTACTTCAATACCTTCATAAGCGTTTTTACATTCATTATCCAAATATCTTCCCAGCCAACCGGTATGTAAAAACTCCGAACTACCGCTTGCGGTGTGCCAGATATCCATACTTCTAAAATGTGAGCGATCAGGATTTGGATAACCAACATTGTTAACTATAGCCATTTCGCCGCTATCGTAAAATTGTTTTAATACAGCAAGAGAGTTGTTAAAAGCCAGATCTTTTTCCAACAGAATTAATTTATCTTCTTTTAATCCTAGTTTTGGGCGTTTTTTATAATACAGATCGTTTTTAAATGGCACAATAGTATTTAACCAATCGTTACCGCCAGAAAACTGTATTACCACTATGTTTTTTTGTATGCCACCCGGACTTAGATTTTCCAATGGCTTTAAAAAACCGGGAATTAAAAAATAACCGCTGGCCAATGAACTTGTTTTTAAAAATCCTCTTCTGTCCATATTAAGCTAAATTATATTCAGGTAAAGAAACTATTTTTAAGATCATTTCTTTTATTCCTAAAGAAGGATCGCTTTTTATTTTTTCAAGTACTTTTGGTGAAGGCGTTTTTAATAAATATACTTTCATTAATTTATCAAGATCTAAACTTTTATTTTCTTCCAAGATAATTCCCCAGTTTACTTCAGTGCCAAATTTTTTATTTAAAAGGATATCTTCTTTTTTCTGATCGTCCGGGTCATCAATTTTATCAGGGATCTCCACATTACCATTGTTTAAGATCTGTGACGGTAATTTCATTCTAAGAACAAGCGTGGTACTATCAATAAAAGTTTTACCTCCCGGCCAGCCGGCCACATTGGGTGGATAAAATAATTGCTGACCTAAAACACGTTGCAGCTTAAACAAAATATCATAGTTTGCAAATTTAATTGAGAATTGACGCGAAAGCCCGATCAAATAATCGATAGGCGATTTAATGTTGCATCCCATATTTTCCGCATCATAAAACCAGGGACTGGTAAATATTTTTTTTACGAGCGCACCCGTGTTGTATTGATTTTGATAATAAAAATCAGCTAATTGTTTTACACGCTCTTCGTTAACATTTTCGTTAACATAAAACTTGTACATTTTTTTTGTGATAAAGTAAGCCGTTTGTTTATTACTCATGATCATATTGATCACATCTTCGCCACCAAAATTTCCTTTGCGGGTAAAAATGGTTTTCTCGCCATCATCGTGTTGTTTCTCTTTAAATTCAAAAGTGCTGTCTTCTTTATTAAATCCCCAGCCGGTAAAAGCACGCGCTACTTCCTGCACATCCTGTTCAGTATAATTTCCACGGCCTAAAGTAAAAAGTTCCATTAACTCGCGCGCAAAATTTTCGTTTGGATGTGCTTTTTTATTTTGTTGATTGTTGAGGTAGATCAACATGGCAGGGCTTTTACTTACCTCTACCAAAAGATCCCTGAAACTGGAGAAAGCGAATTTGCGATGAATGTTGTTTAATTCCTGCATTAAATAAGGGTGACGTACCCTGCAGGCAAAATGATTATGCCAGAACAAAGTTTGTTTTTCCAACAAAACATTTTCTGTATTCAATAATTTTTTTATCCAGGATGTATTTAATTGCTCCAGTTTATCCTTTAATAATTTTTGATAATCTTTCATGCTCATGCCACTTTCCATAGCGTCTTTTTTAAGCATGATATCTTCTTTACTTATTTCTGTTAAATAAGTTCCGGTGGTAGAAGTAACAATTAAACCATTGATTATCTCATTCAAACTTTTTTGTGATAGTAATTTTGCTTTTGCATACGAAATGCCAAATCCTAAACGACTGTAAATGTGAAATATTTGACCAAGTGGAGTTGACATATTTTATAAGACGTAAATAATCAGTAAAAGTTTAAAGTATTATATTAAATTACATTGAACTCCCCTAAAAAAACAACCAGCACACATAACAAAAAGAAAACAAGGATCGTGTTGGTTATTTTGGTTTGTTTTAGTCCATATAAAAAATCACCAATAAAAAACGAAAGCGGAAATGCATAGGTTAAAATAATACTTGAACTATTAGCGCCCCCTGAGAAAAATCCAAAAGTAGAAAAGAAAAGGAACCAGAATAAAATTGTTTTTGTACGCTGTTTTTTTACTGTATTACCAAAACCATTTACAAAACTTTGAAAAACGGAGATCAGTAGTGTGATCACTAAAAAAGTAGTTAATGGTAAATAATATTCACTGAAAGAAGGTGTTTTTAAGAATTGTAAGAACAAGCTGATAGATTTAAAAACATACCATTGGTTAAAATCACTTAAATAGGCAATGCCTTCACAGAGCATGATCGGTGCTAAAAACCCCAAAATAGCAATGGCCCAATCGCGCCAATAAAAAGGACGTAAAATTAAAAGTACAATAAAGAATAAAGGAAAACTAATAACGCTTGAAACGGTTATGTAAGCGGAGATACTTAACCAAAATGCTGCTTCAAATAATTGGTTTAAAACATTTTCTTTTCGATATGTATCCAACAATTTATAAATAGAATACAGAACAAAAACGTTTGTAAAGATCTGCGGTGTTATTTGTTGTGGATTAATAGAAACAACGCTTAAAATCAAATAAATAAATACAGGAAAATAGTTTAATTTATCAGTTACCTCCTGCTTTACGGCAATTAAGCTTATTAAAAGCACGCCAAGGCCAATAAATAAAAAATTTAAGAGGATAATGGCGAATCTGGAGGATACTTTTTGAGAAAAATAGTTATAAAAAAGATTAGGGTAATTGTTGAATTCCAGGCTTTTAGGTGCAAAATAGAGCAAAATGGCCGAGGCTACAAAAATGATAGACAAAAGCACTAAACTCCCCCTGATCCCCTTATTTAAAAAGCCTGCGAACACAATTTTTTTATTTATAAATAATCCCTATTTTTGTTCTGTAAACTTACAAATTAAAAAGATATGACAAGCTTAATGGTTACATGGACAGACATTTTTGAAGGAATTGGAAAATTTTCATACTGGGTGTTTAAAGGTATGAGAGTTTTAGGCCATGGCCCAAATGTTTTTATCTCTTTATTTGTTATTGGTATGCTAACGTATTGGACTGTGTATTTAATAAAATACAAAAACCGCGCTAAGCAAAACGGTACAACCCAATAATTTTTTTACTCTTTTAATTTTTTTGCAATTAAATTCCGTCGTTTAATTTTATTTTCTGACGACTTTTCTATCCTCCTCTTTTCTGTTAATTAATACTAATTGGGTTATTTTAAACAAGAATAATATTTTATATTGTTGTTTAAAAATCTCGTATGCGTTTACTCTTCATATTTTTATTTGTTTCGGAAATTGTTTTTTCCCAAAACCTTATTCTTAAGAATGTAACTGTAATTCCTGTTAATCACGATGTGGCCATTACTAATTGTAATGTATATATCAGTAATGGCAAGATCGTAAAGATACAAGCATATGGTGCCAAACAAATAATGAAGGGTTACACGGTGATGGATTGCGCCGGTAAATTTTTAATTCCTGGCCTTGCGGATATGCACGCTCATTTTCCAGGCAAAGAAGATCCTATACAATTAGAAGAATATTTAAAACTTAATTTAGCGGCCGGTGTAACTACTATAAGAAGTATGCGCGGAAAAGCAAGTCAATTATCTTTGAGAGATAGTATTGCATTGGGTAAAAAACTGGCACCGGAAATTTTCGTGTCTTATGTTTTTCCTTCAAATGATTCGTTGCTTACAAAAGACAGTATCGAAAAAGTTGTTTTGTATGCAAAAAATAAAAAGTATGATTTTATAAAATATCTTGGTGGATTAAATGAAACCAATTTTGGTTACATGGCCGAGAGCTGTAAACGAAATGAAATCGTATTAGCAGGCCATGCATATGGTAAAATGGGTTTAGAGAAAGCTATGGATGCGGGTTTCGCATCTGCGGAACATTATCAACCGTTACTAGCTTCTTACAGAAGAGATTCTGTAATTTTTAAAAACACTTTGGACAATATGAAGACAAAGGGCATTGCGTTTTGCCCAACTTTATCATTCTATCATATTTATTCTTTTGAATTTCCTGAAAAAATTTTGATGGAAAGAAACGGAATGAACTATGTTTCAAATAAAGTAAAAACCGAATGGTTAAAAGAATATAATGAGGCCATGAAATCTACAAAAGAACAATTGAAAGATGCGTTTAAAGGTAATTATGTGGATATGTACAGATCGCAATTTGCAAAGTTCAATAAGATCTTTAAACAGGCTGTGGATGCGGGTGTGCTTGTACTGTTAAGTCCGGATGACGGGATCTTTAATGTGCCGGGTTTTGGTATGTATGAAGAAATGAAATTATACAAAAATGCAGGACTTAGTAATTACCAGGTATTAAAATGTGCTACTTACAATGCTGCCGTTTATTTTAAGCAACAAAAACTCTGGGGTAGTGTAGAGGTAGGAAAAAAAGCAAACTTATTATTATTGAACGCGAACCCGCTTGAAAGTATTGAGAATATTAAAGAAGTGGAAGGCACACTTTTAAACGGAAAATATTATTCGCAAAAAGAATTGCTGAATAAATAATTAAAGTTTATTTATTACTTCTGCTGCTTGTTCAAGCGTTTCATCTTTTTTAGCGAAACAAAATCGCAATAATTTATTATCGTATTTATTTGTATAGAAAACGGACAAAGGAATGGTTGCTAATTTCTTTTCTTTGGTTAACCTGATCGCAAATTCAGTATCTGTTTCATCACTAACCGCTTTATAGCTCATTAACTGAAAATACGTACCGCTTGTTTTAAACGGAACAAGTTTAGAACTCGCTGTTAATTTTAAGAACAGATCGCGCTTAGCCTGGTAAAAATGTTTTAGTTCAGAATAATTTTTAGAATCAGATAAATAATCAGCCAATGCCAATTGAAAAGGATGATTTACCGCGAAGACCAAAAACTGGTGAACTTTTCTGAACTCTACCATTAATTCTTTTGGCATTGCTACATAACCAATTTTCCAACCGGTAGTATGAACAGTTTTGCCGAATGAAGAAACGATAATGGATTGAGCTGCCAACGTTTTATTGCGTGCAACACTTTGATGTAATTGACCGTCAAATACCATGTGTTCGTATACTTCATCGCTTAGTACTATAATATTTTTCCCTGAAACAATTTTCTCAAGTTCTAAAAGATCATTTGTATTTATAATAGCGCCACTTGGGTTATGTGGCGAATTGATCATGATCATTTTTGTTTTCGAAGTGATTTTTGATCTTACATCATTCCAGTTAATTGAAAAATCATTAGCGTTTAATTGAGAAACTATGGCTTTAGCGCCGTGTAGTGCAATTGCCGGAATATAACAATCGTAAGCAGGTTCAAAAACAATCACTTCATCTCCTGCATGGATAAAAGCAGCGATAGCAGTATAAATAGCCTGTGTAGCACCGGCAGTAACGGTAATTTCTGTATCGGGGTTATAATTTTGACCATAACAATTACTAACTATTTTGGCAATGCACTCGCGAAGCTGGATAACACCGGGCATTGGAGCATATTGGTTAAAACCTGCGGACATTTGTTTTTGAGCCAGTTCCAATAATTTGGGATCACAGCCAAAATCAGGAAACCCCTGCGAAAGGTTAATGGCATTGTGTTCTTTGGCAAGTGCGCCCATAGTGGTAAAAATGGTAGTACCTACATTAGGTAATTTGGATGAAATCTGCATAATTTTGATAATAATTCCACCAAATTGCTAAAAAAATCTTATTTTTGCTACCCTATCAATGATTTAAATTAATAGGTCCTGTGGCCGAGTGGCTAGGCTCAGCTCTGCAAAAGCTGCTACAGCGGTTCGAATCCGCTCGGGACCTCCAAAAATCACCGAAAACCCCTAATAATAGGGGTTTTTTGTTTTAGGGGTGGCAGTATGGGTGGCAGCAAGATTCAAATTTAGCACCGTGACTTGACAGTAATTCACATTTGAGAAAAAAAACAATATGTATAATGCTAACTTCATTTATTTCCAACCTCCGCCTAAAGCTTTATAAATATCAACAACAGCATTGAACTGACGTTTTTTTACGTCCACCAATTCTAATTTGGAATCTAAAGCGCCTCTTTGCGCCATAATTACTTCAATATAAGTAGCCCTGCCAGTTTTAAATAAGTCGTTAGATGTTTCAATTGATTGGGTTAAAACATCTGCTTGTTCAGATTTGAATTCAACTATTTTCTCAAGGTTTTTTATTCTTGCAACTTCATTGTAAACTTCAACATAACCATTCAAAATACTTTTTTGATAATTGTACAAAGCCTCTTGTTGCATTGCATTTGCTGTTTTAAACTCAGCCTTTATAGCACTTCTGTTTATTAACGGTGTAACTAAACTGGCCAATAAAGAGTACGCCATCGATTGAGGATTGGTGAATAAAAATCCGGCTTTATAACCTTGTAAACCTAAAGAACCATTTATGGCCAATGATGGATAAAACGCTGCTTTGGCTGCTTTAACATCAGCCTTTGAAGCAATCAGCTCAAATTCAGCTTGGCGAATATCGGGACGATTTTTCAATAGATCGGATGGAACACCGGCAGAAGTTTTAAATGGTAAAGAGTTATTTAATTGAGATTTGTCGCGAGTAATGGCTTGTGGATACCTACCCAAAAGAAAATTTATTTGATTTTCGGTCTCTGTGATTTTTTGCAACACTTCATATTCTAAAGATTTTGAATTTAATAACTGCGCCTTGAATTGTTTTACTGCTAACTCGTTTGCAACACCCGCTTGTTTTTGAACTGTAACCAATTCAACAGCGTTTTGTTGTAATTTAATTGTTTCTTGAATAATGTCAAGTTCATTATCTAACGAAAGTAGTTCGTAGTAATTGTTAGCTAAATCAGCAATCAAATTTGTAATAACAATATTTTTTCCTTCAACGGTTGAGAAGTAACGGGCAAAAGCGGCTTTCTTTTTATTGCGCAATTTCCCCCAAATATCAATTTCCCAACTTGTTTGTAAGCCTATATAGTAATCGGGTAAATGTGTTGGAACAATTTTTCCTGGCTCTATTTCAGTTGTGCGGTTACCTGCGTCATCCATGGTGTAATAACCGAATTTTCGTTGCCAAAAGGAAAAATTTGCATCCACATTTGGAAGCAAGGCTCCTTTACTTAAACGAATTCCTGCTCTTGCACCATCGATTCTTTGCATTGCGGAAAGCATATCTAAATTATTTTTTAATCCCACATCAATCAAGTCGACCAAATTAGGATCGGTAAAATATTGTTTCCAATTAATAGTTGCTGAGTTGGCAGAATCTTTTGTGGATGCAAAAGAATCAGGTATATTTTTAACAGCATTGTTTTCTAAAGGCTTTGATGTTTTGCAGCTTACAATTATTAAGCAGCAAGCCAAAGCCATGAAAGCTATTTTATGTTTTAAGTTCTTCATAGTTTAAATATCTTCAGTTAAAGCTTTTTCTTCTTTAGTTCCTTTTTTCTTGAATTTTTCTGCAATAGTTGCAAATACTACATATAAACCCGGAATAATAATTACTCCAAATACAGTTCCGAATAACATACCACCTGCGGAAGCAGAGCCAATCGTTTTATTTCCAACAGCACCTGCGCCACTTGCAAACATTAAAGGGAGCAAACCTGCAATAAAAGCAAAGGAGGTCATTAAGATCGGGCGTAACCTAACTTTAGCACCTTCAATAGCCGCTTGTATAGGTGTTGCACCTTCTCTGTGCTTTAGAGTTGCAAACTCAACAATAAGAATTGCATTTTTACCTAACAAGCCAATAAGCATTACCATTGCTATTTGTGCATAGATATTATTTTCTAATCCCATAAGCATTAATAAAAGAAACGCACCAAAGATTCCCGTTGGTAATGATAAAATAACAGGAAGTGGTAGTAAAAAACTTTCGTATTGCGCCGCAAGAAGTAAATACACAAATGCCAAACAAATCAAGAAAACAAAAATGGCTTCATTACCTGCCTGCACTTCATCTAAGGAAATACCTGCCCAATTAATATCGTAACCTTTTGGTAATTTTGTTTTAGCAACTTCCTGAATTGCGGTAATGGCACTACCACTGCTAAAGCCATCTTCGGCCTCGCCATTTAATTCAGCAGAGGGATACATATTGTAACGGGTGAGTTGCTCTAAACCGTAATCTTTTTCAATACTTAAAAAAGCCGACATTGAGATCATTTCATCTTTATCATTTTTTACATAGAGTTTTAAAATATCGTCAGGGTTTGCCCTATACTGCGGTAAAGCCTGAACCATAACTTTGTATGTTTTACCGAACTTAATAAAATTTGTAGCGTATTCGCTACCAATTAATGTTTGCAACGTACTCATGGCATTTGTAACAGTTATGCCTTTTTGCGCTGCTTTATCAATATCGTAATGCAAAATGTATTGTGGAAAACTTGCGTCGAAGATTGAAAACGCATTTTTTATTTCGGGTCGTGCAATTAAATCTTTAATGAATTGGTTATTGACCTCTTCCATTTTTTTGTAATCGTCGTTACCTGTTTTGTTAAGCAAACGTAATTCAAAACCGCTTGCATTACCATAGCCCGGCACAGCAGGAGGAGGAAAGAATTCAATTTTAGCATCCTTAATATGTTTTGTTTTTTCAATTAAAACATCAATAATATCGTTTACAGATTGCTTTCTTTTATCCCAGTTTTTTAAATTGATAAGGCATGTGCCATAGGTTGCACCTGTTCCGTCAGATAAAATATTTGTGCCTGCTAATGATGAAACTGATTCTATAGCATCAATCCCATCACAGGATTTACGAACTGCATTTACAACCGTTTTCGTTCTTTCTAATGTTGAACCTGCGGGTGTGGTTATACTTGCATATAATGTTCCCTGATCTTCGTTAGGAATAAAACCTGATGAAACAAAGCGTGTTAATATACCTGTGCCTAAACAAAAAATAAGCAAGAGTGAAAATGTTACAACTCTTCGGTTAACAATAGAGGAAAGTAATTTTTGATATTTCGCTGATAAATTTTCGTACCATAAATTAAAGCCATCATAAAAACGAGTGAAACGATTTTTATTTTTATGTTGTCCGTGAGGATTTTTTAATATGAGCGCACAAAGAGCTGGCGTTAGAGTTAAAGCTATAACACCTGACAAAACAATAGATATTGCCATTGTTATAGAAAATTGTCGATAAAAAATACCTGATGGTCCAGACATAAATGCAACTGGAATAAATACCGCGGACATAACCAAAGTTATTGCAATGATTGCACCGCTGATCTCACGCATAGCTTGCTCGGTTGCTTTTAAAGGACCAACGTTGGATTTTTCCATTTTGGCGTGAACAGCCTCTACAACAATAATGGCATTATCGACGACAATACCTATGGCTAACACTAATGCAAATAATGTAATTAGGTTAAGAGAAAAGCCAAAGAGTTGCATAAAAAACAAAGTACCAATTAATGAAACGGGTACAGCAATGGCAGGAATAATTGTAGAACGAAAGTCTTGTAAAAAAATAAATACAACTAAGGACACCAAAAGAAATGCCTCTAATAATGTTTTTAAAACTTCGTGTACAGATGCATCAAGAAAGCGGGAAACATCGTAACTGATTTCATAATCCATTCCATTTGGGAAAGTAGAGGCTTTAATTTCTTTTAAGCGTTCTTTTACATTTGCAATTACCTCACTTGCATTTGAACCCGGTAATTGTTTTACCATAATTGAAGCAGCAGGCTTACCGTTTATTTTTGCTTCCACATCAAAATAGGTTGTGCCAAACTCCACATCGGCAATATCTCTTATCCTCAGAATTTGCCCGTCGGGCGTTGAACGAATAGGGATTTTTTCGTACTCCTCTTTCGTATTAAACCTGCCAGTGTATTTTAAAACATATTGCAATGCCTGCGATTCTGCTTTGTCGGAACTCTCGCCAATCTTGCCCGGTGCGGCTTCTATATTTTGTTCTTCAAGAGACGAAAGAATTTCATTGGTGGAAATATTGTAGTAAAGCATTTTATCGGGCTTTAACCAAATACGCATAGCGTATTCTTTAGCGCCTAAAATGTCAGCATAACCTACGCCTTTTATGCGTTTTAATTCAGATAAAATATTTATATCAGCAAAGTTGTAGAGAAATTTTTCCTGCACAGTTGTATCGTTACTGTAAATATTAAGATACATAAGTACACTGTTTTCTTCTTTTGCAATTGCCACACCTTGTTTAATAACTTCGGCAGGTAATTTAGCTACCACATCCATCACACGGGTTTGAACATTAACTGAAGCAACGTTAGGGTCTGTTCCTACTTCAAAAATTATTTGAACAACGCCAACGCCATCGTTACCAGCATCGGAAGACATGTACTTCATGCCAGGCACTCCGTTAATGGCTCTTTCTAAAGGTTCAAGTGCTGACTTTGCAACTGTTTCTGCATTTGCCCCTGTATATTCAACAGTAACGTTTACTTCGGGTGGTGCAATGCTTGGAAAAAGTGTCATTGGTAATTTTTTTAATGCCAATAACCCAAGTATTGTAATAATTAAAGATACTACAACAGATAAAACGGGTCTATGTATAAATTTTGAGATCATATTTAGTTTAATGTTGAATAAGCATTTGTTTTGAAGAAATTATTTCTGGAATTATTTTATCCCCTTCTTTTACAAGTTGTATTCCTTCGTAAATAATTTTATCCGAGGGCATTAAACCCGATTCGACAACATAGAAATAAGGTATGCGAAGTTTAGGAACAAAAGTTTTTATTAGAACGGTGTTATCTTTATCAATAACAAATACGCAAGCTTTTTCCTGAACCTCAAAAGTTGATTTTTGAGGAATAATAAGAGCGGCTTTAAGTTGTTTTCTTAAAAGTATTTTTCCGCTTGAACCGTTTTTAAGGATATTGTTTGGGTTTGTAAATCTTGCTCTGAACGCAATATTACCTGTTGCCTTATTAAATTCTCCTTCAACGGTTTCAATCTTTCCTTTTATGGGATAAAGTTTATTATTGGCTAAAACTAACTCTACCTCATTATTATTGCTTGAATCTATTTGCACACTGATATCCAAATACTCTCGTTCGGAAACATTAAAGTAGGCAAACACATCTTTGTTATTGGAAATTGAAGTAAGCAAAGTGCCTTCATCTATTAAACTTCCTACTTTATTTGGAATGCGATTAATAACACCATCAAAAGGGGCTTTGATTTCAGTAAGCAAAAGGTTTAATGCGGCAGAGGCTTCATCGGATTTAGCTTCGTCTACCTTTGCATTGGCGGCATCAAATTTTGATTGTGCCATTTCAAGTTCGGTTTTTGATACAACACTTTTATCAAGCAGGATCTGTACGTTCTTTACTTCAAGTTCGGCAGATTTTGCATCGGCAATAGCACTTTTCAATAATGCTTTTGCTTTTACCAATTCCTGTTGGTATTGTTTACTATTAATAGTAAACAAAGTTTGTCCTGCTTTTACGGGTTTACCTTCGTCAACCAAAATTTCTTCTACATAACCTTTTACTCTAGCCCTTATTTCAACATTCTGCAACGAGTGAATATCGGCCACGTATTCAGTAATAAAAACTGTATCTATTACCAGAGGGTTGATAATAGGATATTTTCCTGCTTCGGTTTTATTTTCTTTATCAGATGAACATGCCGATAATAATACGGCAATGGCGCTTAATAGCACAAATGCTTTTTTCATAATTTTAGTACTAAATGTTTTGTGAAATAATTAAGAATAAACTGAGTACAGGCGAAAACCTACACTCAGTAAACTTAAACTAAACGGAAAATCGGTATTATGCCTTAGGTGGCGGAGGATTTATTTCTTTAATAAAAGAAATGAGTGAATTATTAATGTAAGGTGTTTGATTTATTGCAATTAAAATAATCGCTCTATCAAAATTAATGTCTAAAGGATTTTGGTAGAATTTAAAATCTTTACACATTTCAAAATTCATAGCGTCAGTATCATCTGCTTCATCGTGTTCTGCAATAGCATTATCAATGTCTAATACTTGTTCTAAAACTATTTCCACTACAGACTCTTGATCATTGATAGTTAAGTCTTCAGGAATACTATCAGGATTAGCATCGGGCATATCCGCAGAAATATTAAAGATATGTATTGCTAATACAATACAAAAAAACCTAAAAATTATGTGATTTCGAAAAAACTTCATTTTACCAACGTGAATGTAGTATTTTTTTTGAAAAGATAAACATTGCTATTTGTGAAAAAAAAGGCCGATCTAATGAATTTATAAATTTTAGAAGAGTTTTCTGCATTTCACGAGCCATTATTTAAAATATTAAATAAATGATACTGGAAAATTACATAATCATCATCTTTTCAAATAAGTGTTACCAATAAAGCTTTTAATTTCACTAGAGTTTTATTTGTTTTTTTAAATAAATTTTTTTATATTAGCTTGTGTCTAACATTAAAACAATTTTAATTTATGGTTTTTTATTCGCTTTTTCTTTTGGTAAAGCGCATAAATGTCAATTACCTTTCGCAACTAAAATTTATTCAAAATGCGCTGTAAGCACTTCAGTAAATTTCGAGACAATAAAAAATCTTTCAAAATTCAACGCCAGTAAAGTCTTAAAAATTAAAAGGAAACGCAAACCTCGTTTCGTTGAACTCGCTTTTCAAATGCATTGTTTTGGTGTCAAAAAACATTTTGCTTATCCTGATTATTTAAAGACTAAAACATCTACTCACATCTTAATTTATTTATATAATTCGAATTGCGAGCGAGGGCCGCCGAGCTTTAGAAAAATATAAATCCTTTTTATTTGATAATTTCTTACTTGTGAGAATTTATCTTTTCAATCATTCAAGTAAAATAATAACCTTAAAAAATTGAATATGTGGAATTATTTAATCGCATTTATTATGCTTTCGTGCGTATTATCAGCGCAAACGTTTAGATATAAAATTAAATTACAAAATGTAACAAATTTGCCAGAGGCGAAATACGCTACTGATCCAATGCGCAGTCTCTTTGAAACTTATCCAACTTTTAATGATTCATTGGCGATCTTTGACTTTTCTTCCTCTGTTTTTATAGAAGAAAGCTACCTTATTAACTACATGCAAGATAAAAACTATGATGTAACTTTTTTTAGCTACGAAGCTTTAAAACCAAAAGAAAGGGAGGAAATAAAATGAAAACATTTTTAACCGTTTCATTAATTATTTTTTGCTGCGATTTTTTTTCGCAAAATACATGTCCACCGTCATTAGTTTGTAGTAATTACAATGGCATACCAAACGGGGCTGGTGCTGGTGGGCAAAATGGAGAGCTTTCAGCAGCAACGGATGGTTGCTTAGGAGGCGAACACAATTCTTCGTGGATAACAGTAAATATTACGATAGGTGGAACATTTGGTTTTACAATTAATCCAAACACAAATAATAATGATTTCGATTTCGCTGTTTGGGGGCCAAACTCTGCCTGTCCTCCTACAACCGCACCAATAAGGTGCTCCTATGCGGTTAATAATAATAACTTTGCGGGAAATGCAGACAATGGAAATACAGGAATAAGCACAACTATTAATTCATTACACCCTACATCTGAATCTGATAATACAGAAGGTTCAGGCGGCAATGGTTGGGTAAATTCTATTAATGTAACAGCAGGTCAGACTTATTTGATTTTAATTGACAACTTTACTACTAATAGTGGATACCAAATAGATTTTAATGGTTCGTCAAGTATTGCATGCCCTCTTCCAATTGAATTAGCGGATTTTAGCGTTGAATCAAAAGGTGAAGATAATTTTTTAAAATGGTCTACATTTTCTGAAAGAAATGCTAGTTATTATAAAATTGAAAATGCAACAGATGCTCAAAATTGGAAAGAAATAGGAATTCTACAAGCTTCAGGAAACAGTAATTCACTTCGTAGTTACTCTATGATTCACAAAAATGTAACCAAAGTAATTAATTATTACAGGTTAACTCAATATGATTTTGATGGACAGTTCAAAGCATTTAAAATTATTGTAATAGATAACTTTAAAGGCAAGCTAACTATAGTGCGAAGAGTAAATATTGTAGGCCAGAATGTATCAAAGGATTACAAAGGTTTAAAAATTGTAACTTATTCGGATGGAAGCGTGAAAAAGATACTAAATAATTAAAAAACTCTTTAAATGACTTAATCAAGCATGTATATTTTTTTGACGAGCAGCATACAGATAATTATAATAATTCCTATTATCAAAACAAATTTACACTTTGAAAAAAAATATAAAATTACCATTAGGAAAGCACCAATTGCAGCTATTAAAGCGCCAGTAATAAAGGGTTTAATGATCGCAATGCTTAATTTATCCTGTAATGTATATTCGAGTCTATAGAATTCGGAGATACATCTAACTAAACCTAAAAAAATAACAATGATCGATATACGACCAATATTTTTTTCATTTTTACTATACCAGGTTTCTTTATTTTCCATTTTTTAAAATTTTGCTAAAAGTTTTTTAATACTCAAACCCTGCACTAAAATCGAAAACAACACAATACAATAAGTACTTACAATAAACAAGCTGCTGTTTTCGATTTTACCAACTAACGAAAGTGCTAAAGCAATAGATATACCTCCTCTTAAGCCTCCCCAGGTGAGCACCGCAAGGCTTAAATTTTTGTTATTTTCTTTACGGTTAAATAAAAAGAATGCTGGCAGCAACGAAATGTATCTAGACCCAAGCACTACAATAATCAATACTAATCCAACTAACAAATAACTGACATCAAAAGGCACTAAAAATACTTCAAGTCCCATTAATACAAATAATATAGTATTACAGATCTCGTCAATTAACTCCCAAAATTTATCTACGTATTCGGCAGTAATATCAGACATAGCGTGCTTTTTCCCACTATTGCCAATTAATAAACCCGCAACAACCATTGCCAAAGGGCCAGAGGAATGGAATTGAGAAGCGAGTGAATAGCCTCCGGTAACAACTGCAAGTGTAATTAATATTTCTGTTTGATAATGATCGATTGATTTCATAAGAATAAAACCTATATAACCTATGAGCAAGCCAATTCCAATACCGCCAAATACTTCAACTGAAAAAACCTTTAAAACATTTCCAAAGGTAAATGCCTCTTCACCACCCGATATCAACGAAAAAATTATTGTAAAAACAACAACGCCAACACCGTCATTAAAAAGTGATTCTCCTATGATCTCCGTTTTTAATTTTTCCGGAATCTTATATTGGGATAGAATTCCTATTACAGCAATTGGATCGGTTGGAGAAATAAGGGCGCCAAATAAGAAACAATACACCAGGTCGATTTTATACCCAAACCAGCTTACAACCAAATAAGTAAATAAGCCTATAAGAGTAGTTGAAATAATTACACCCAAAGTGGAATACGACAGAACAGTTGCCCTGGCCCCTTTTAAACTCTGCAAATTAACATGCAGCGATCCTGCAAATAATAAAAAACATAAAATAAAATCAAGTACAAAAGCGCTAAAATCAAAACCGGTTAAAAAATCACGCAATGGCGAAATGTAAGAAGGATTTAAACTTTCAATGATCTTTAAGCTGATTCCAAGTATAACGCTAATAAGCATTACACCAATAGTTGTTGGCAGCTTTAACCATTTATGATTTACGTAACCAAAAATTGCTGAAATGGAAATTATTATAGCGGAAAAATTAAGCATAAAATTATAATATTAAATAATGTTTTATTTTGAAGCACGTTACTAATCTTTGACAACAACCTGAATTTTATCCGAGTTAAGCTTTGCCTGTAGCCAATTTGTAATCTGTTTAGTATTTAGTGTCTGTTTATTGTTTTGTGTTTGGATATATACTAAAAGTATAGTATCATTTTTTTCTGTTGAATATACCGGCGTTTTAACAATAGCAAAACCTTTTACTTCACCGTATATTGCTTTAAATTCATTGTAAATTACAGGAGATGCCTGATCCGCCTTCTCCTTTATCAAATCACTTTCAAGTTGCTTTATTCTCTTATCCTTTGCAGTTGAAAATTGGTTTTGCTCCATTAATTGATCTTGTAAATTTTCCTTTAGCGTAGTGAGGTCACTGGAGCTGATAGCTTCCGATTGAGCCTCCTGTATATTTATCTCCACATCATTTAAGTTGTATTTTTCCTTATTCGCAACTATCAGTTTTTTTACGGAATCATTTATCTCATTACCATAAACTACAAGTGTAATTTTTTTATTACGAGGTTCAATGATCTTATCAATCACATAAAATTTATGAGATTTAATTTCGCCATTAATAAACTTTAAAGTTTTTTGCCTGAATATTTCTTCATTTACGAATAGGTACGCCAGGTAAACACTTGGAATAATTGTGAGTATAGTAATTAACCAAACAGTTTGCTTGAGCTTTTTTGCCGCCAATTCATCAATGGCTTTAACCTGTTTAAATTTTAAAAACCTAATAATTAAAAAAGTAGATAGACTTATGAAAACAGAGTTAATAATGAATAAATAAAATGCGCCGGCAAAATACGCAAAGTTACCGCTGGCTAATCCGTAACCTGCTGTACATAGAGGTGGCATTAACGCTGTTGCTATTGCCACACCCGGAATGGCATTGCTTAAGTTTTTGCGTGTACTTGCTATTACACCGGCCAGGCCGCCAAATAAAGCTATTAGTACATCCCAGATAGTTGGCATTGTTCGCGCCAGCAATTCCGATTGAGCTTCCTGTAAAGGACTTATTAAAAAGTACACCCATGAGGTGGTAAGACCAATTACTACAGCTACTAAAAGATTTTTTAAAGCCAGTTTAATAAGGGAAGGGTCAAAAATTCCTAATCCCAGCCCAACACCCATAATAGGCCCCATTAGAGGAGAAATTAGCATGGCGCCAATAATAACAGCGGTAGAATTAACATTTAAACCTATTGAGGCAATAAAAATAGCGAAGATAAGCCCCCACAAATTAGTGCCTTTAAATTCTATATTTTTCTTGAGGCTTGTGATTATTTCTTCTTCACGCGCCTTATCCTCATCAAGATTAAACCTGTATTTTAAAAAATTGAGAATAGAGTTCTTCATACCTTAAAAGTATGAATTAAATATATAAATTAAGGCCATAAAAGTAATTAAAGAATAAGATTCACTACTCTCTATATTACTTTATCACATTCATTCGCGCAAACTCTACACGCTTCTGCACACGTTTTACAATGGTCCATGTCTGAATGTTTTCCACATTCATCCGCACATTTGCGGCAAATTTCAGCACATTCTTTCAATAAATGCTTAGCGTGATCTGAATTTCTACTTACAAACGCTGCGGTAACCGAACAGATCTGAGCGCAATCCATATCCAACCTGATACATTCTTTCATTTTTTGAACATCTTTTTCTTCAAGACAAGCAGTTGAGCAATTGTTGCAGGCAGAGGCGCATTCTGCCAGGACATTAATGAGGTGTGAGTTATTGTTATTCATTTTTTTAATTTTTAATTTATTTGAGCGATTAAATAATTTACTTCTGTTCGTAATACATGTTAAATTGGTTAACAGCTGAAATTATGTTTTGTTCGCTGAAATTATATTTATCAAGTTCTGACCATACTGCCGGCTGATCTTTCATAAATGGTTTTAGAGTTTTTTTATAGAATTTGGGCGTGAGCTTTTTTAACTTCTTTAGCGAAGCATCCTCCGCTTCTGTGTCTTTGATAAAGTACACTGATTCTAAATTGCTGTTGAGATCTGCTTTTTCACTGTACTTAAATTCGTAAAATCTTAAGCGGCCAGTAACAAGTCGTTCAATAAATAGTTTTTTGCCATTAAGATCTGCCGTCACAAAATTTTTGTCATCATATCCATAAGCTTTTGCTCTTTGAACTGTAAACAATTTAGTTTTTTTAGTTCTTGGCGCCTGAAAATAAAATTGCCTGTAAAAATCTTCGGTGCTTGGTGGGTTCACTTGTATTTTACCTTTAATTGTATCTCCTCTTAGGGTTACATAATAACCATTTGTTAAAATGGGTTCCATTCTTGCAACTTTGTTTACCTGGGCTGCAGCAAAAAAAGTTGCAAGTGATAGGTATAGTAGAATAAGATTTTTCATAATGATTTATGTTTTGAGGAGTTAATAATAATTTTCAGGATACAATACTCATATTCAATTTACAAATACAGCAAAATAAGTGAACTTTCGCATTTAATAATATTTAATTTTCACTAAAGTCAAATAGGCTGACTCCAAATTGAAAATAAGGAACGCGCGTCTTGATATTGCTTTTTAATAGATGCACTTTTTTCCTTTTTTTATTTATTATTTTTCTAATCCTTGTTATTGAATACAAAATGGCACAATTCATATCCTTATCGCTGTATGTGATCTCAATTTTTTCTTCTTTAAATTGTACAAAAACTTTACAGAGATATTCATTTTCATCTATATGAAGGCTGATTTTGGTAAACAGGATATCAATTCCGCAAGTATTTAGAGATCTTGCTTTTTTCATCACAAAATCCTGTAGGCCTAAGCCAGGTATAAAGTTTTTTGCTTCAAGAATTATTTTCATATGCAATAATTTTTATGTTTTAATAATACACGCAATATCCTAACAATAAAAACTAATTCCATTGATTTATATCAATGGAATTAAATAAAAATGAATTTAATTTTAGAAAAAAGATCTTACACTATAATTTTTTAAATAATGAATCGTAAATCAATACTAAAAATCATTTTTATTGTAACGCTACTGGTGTTTTTTATACTGAGCTTTAAAAATGAACATGACCCTTTGCATAAAAGAACATTTAATATTAGTTTGTCAGAATCAAAAAACGATGTTGTTTCAAAAAAAACGATTTCAGATAAATTATATTTTAAAAACGGGAAATTATACAGTGATTTTTTAAATGAAAAGTTTGGATACAATTATATTACTTATAGAATTAATAAGGATTCAATTTATATTGACAACACAGATGCAGAAGTAAGGTTATTAGATGTAGAAGCGGTAATGACCAATGATGAGGATCAAACTATTTTCATAAATTTTATTACAAGCGAATGGGACATTGATGGAGTTATTAAAATAACAAAACACGATAAAATAAAGCGGTATTACGATCTTTCAGGACGAGAAAAAGGTGGCAAGCCTAAGAAGATTAAAAAGAAGAAAAAGAAAATTATTGGAACCATTTGAAATAACCAGAATTAAATTTACATAATTAATCTTACCCCTCCCAGGTCTGCAACTCTGTAAGAGAAACGATTGCCAGGGGAACCAATAAACATGAAATTTTTAGGAATATTCCATTTTTTTGATAGTTCATCAATTAATTCAGGACCAAATATTCCATAAATTTCAAGAAACTCTATATCTATTTCCGGATAAGCCCTGTCGAGTACTTCAATATCGCGTTTAAGAGGGTCATTTGATTTTTCGTTCTGAACAACATTAATTATTTTTAATCTTTTAGTAGCCTCGTTAAATTTTATATACTGCATTACCTTATTTAATATTGCAACATCATCCCCTTTAGTAAAAAAAACAAGTTCCTGCGAATTAATTTTGAGCTCTAATTTTTTTAGATAACGATTACTGAGGTTAACTGTATTACGGAAAGGCTCATAAAAATAATTTACTACTTCCATCAGCGATTTTACGATGTAAGCCCTGTTTAGCATTATAGTAATAAAAATGAGAGCAGGAACCATATATTTTATAAATGTAAAGAACGAAGAAAAATTTAAAACTACATTACCTATAAAAGCCGCTATAACCATTAAAATAGCAAACATAACAACTAAACCTCTTGCACGTTCAGGGCGCGGTAATTTCCTACGTTTTAATTTTAATAATAAATTGCCAATTCCAAATAATGCCATTACCGCAAGAAATGAAAATGTATAAACTCCCGCCAAAGCTTCAAGGTCGCCAAGTGTAGCTAATAGGACAGAAACACTGAGGATAAAAAAAGTAATTACGATTCGGTAATTAGCACCGCGTTTGTTTTTCTTCAAAAAGAAATTTGGTAATATTCTATCAAGCGTAATTCGTTCCAGAAGTCCTGAAACACCGATAAAGGATGTTAATACGGCGCCACACAAAACCAATACGGCATCAATTGAAATGAAGATGGAAAGCCAAGAACCGCCTGTAGTTTTACCCAAATAGGAAAGTAAGGATTCTTTATGTTCACCAACTTCTGCAAGTGGAATAATGCATATAGCTAATAATGCTAATACAGGATTAAAAAAACTTACTACTGCCCACATGTTACGCAACGTTTTTGGAAATACGCCTGCTTTTTGTTCTTCTACGAAATTAGACGAACTTTCGAAGCCGGAAATACCTAACATGGCGACACAAAAGCCAAAAAAAAGTGCATTTTTTATACTGCCTGTTGTCAATGGAAGATTCCAATTTATGTGTAATACACCTAAACCATTGTTAACAATAAACCAAATAGAAATAACTACCAGTAAGCTAAGCGCAGTTAAATGAACGATAAAAATTGTAACAGCAACAGCAGAAGACTCACCAATGCCTAAGATAGCAAGAAATGTAAATAAAAGTAACACTACAATAGTGGCAATAGTTACATTAAGCGATTCGAAAATAGACGATAAATAATGCATCGCCTCGCTTGCCGAAATCACGGCTGTGGCCATATAGGATAATATAGTTAAAGTTGCAGCAAGTGATGCGAAACGTTTTGTAGATGTATTTAACAATACATTATATGCGCCACCATTTAAAGGTATAGCGCCAACAACCTCTCCATAAATTTTTCGGAAGAAGAACAAAACAAGTGATACTATAAGTAAAGAAATCCACGCATATTGTCCGGCATAAAGCAAAGTTAAAGCGGATACATAGAGACATGAAGAACTTATATCATTACCGCAAATAGCCGTTGATTGTAATTCATTTAATTTTTTGTGCATTATTGTCTTCATAATATAAGTGCAATTTTACCATTTTCTAAATTACAGTTTTTAAGCGTACATCACTTAAAGTAATGGAATAAGGTGAACATCTTAATATATATAACTTAAACATTTCAGTGTCTATATTGTTTCGTATTTTTACAGCATTATAAATTAGTTTAAAATATGACCTTTCTTTTGCTGATAATTTTTATTGTGGGTTATCTTGTAATCACACTAGAGCATACTTTAAAAATTAACAAAGCAGCCACAGCTTTATTAACTGGCGTTCTTTGCTGGACAGTTTTTGCTGTTTATAATCCGGATAAACATTTTTTAAATGAAACCCTGGCTCATCATTTAGGGGAATTATCCGGCATCTTGTTTTTTTTACTTGGCGCTATGGCGATTGTTGAATTGATAGATTCGCATGACGGATTTGATATTATAACAACACGTATTACACAAACAAATAAAGTAAAGTTATTATGGATCATTTGTATTCTTACTTTTTTTCTTTCCTCTATTTTAGATAATCTTACAACCACAATTGTTGTTGTATCTCTTTTAAGAAAATTAATTAAGAAAGATGAAGACCGGATGTTATTCGCCGGAATGGTTGTAATTGCTGCAAATGCGGGTGGGGTATGGTCACCCATTGGCGATGTTACAACAACTATGCTTTGGATAGGCGGACAAATTACTACAAAACATATTATTTTTAAATTATTTTTACCAAGTTTATTTTGCCTTGTTACACCTTTAATTTTTCTTTCGTTTAAATTAAAAGGTGAAGTTGAACGTCCATCAACGGACGAAAGAAAGAACAATCAAAAGCTTTCACCGAGGCAGCAATCTATCGTTTTTTTTACCGGTGTAATAATTTTAATTTTAGTACCTGTATTTAAAACATTAACACATTTACCACCTTATATGGGCATTTTGTTGGGCTTAGGTGTTTTATGGATTATAACAGAAATTTTACACGGTACCAAAGATGATGAGGATAAACACGTATTATCAGTTGTTTATGCGCTAAGGAAAATAGATACGCCAAGTGTGTTATTCTTCTTTGGAATTTTAGTAAGTATTGCCGCACTTCAATCTGCCGGAATACTTAGTTCATTTTCAGACTGGATGACAACTACCATTGCAAACGAGAATTTAATTGGACTTAGCTTAGGTTTACTTTCTGCAATTATAGATAATGTACCATTGGTGGCAGCTGTGCAGGGGATGTATTCATTAACTGATTATCCGGCGGATCATTATTTTTGGGAATTGCTGGCATTTTGCACAGGCACTGGTGGAAGCGCTCTTATAATTGGTTCCGCGGCGGGGGTAGCTGCAATGGGTATAGAAAAAATAGGGTTTTTTTGGTACGTTAAAAGAATAACCTTTTTAGCTTTGGCAGGATATTTTGCCGGTGCATTTATTTATATTTTGCAAAGCGAATTCTTTTAATCTTAAGTTTTTATTTTTTTTTATTCAAATATTCCATTAAACAGGTATCATCCTTTGTTCTCCCGTTTATCAAAAAGTCATCATCTGCATCAATATCTCCAATAGAAAGATTTCCGTTGTGTAAACTAATTTTTAGTGATAAAAGATAAAATATAGTACCAGCACAAATATTAAGACTACGCTATACAATATATGTTTCGCCATCTTCGACATAGGTTAACTTGTAAAATCCTTTTTTTCGATCATTCCATGTTTGTGCATTGCCCATCTCTCTATTTCTTTGAAGTAAGTGCAGATCCAGATCCTGGTAGATCAATGTCTCCGTATTTGGCACGGCTTCTGAAGCAATTGCTTCACGGCTAAACTCAACATCAGAAGGTGTTAAGATTGCAGACTGGGAAAAATGAATATCAAGATTACCAACTTCAGGCAAATTACCAACACAACCGGTTAATACAACATACACCTGGTTTTCAATTGCCCTTGCTTGCGCACAATATCTAACTCTTAAATAAGCCCTTCTATCATCTGTATTAAAAGGAACAAACAAAATTTTGGCACCCTTACTTACAGCAATTCTTGCTAATTCGGGGAATTCAATGTCGTAACAAAT
This sequence comes from Bacteroidia bacterium, assembly GCA_039919745.1. Classification (GTDB taxonomy): domain Bacteria; phylum Bacteroidota; class Bacteroidia; order B-17B0; family Aurantibacillaceae; genus Aurantibacillus. Next base: position 28,751 of record JBDSFC010000123.1, read on the forward strand.
AAGTATTGCAACCTTACCCTTATCAGTATCAAAAATTTGAATTTTATCGCCCCCTTTTACTCCCCACCATTTGGTTTCGTAAGGCGTAATGTGAATTTTATATTGGCGCTCATAAGTTCCATCCCGTCTAAATAAATATGAAATGTTATAAACTGAATCATTTTCAACACAAAAATGTGAGCCTCCGATAATATTAATATTATATTTTATTGCCAGTGAGGTAAACATATCAATATATTGTTGCGTGAAATTACCTAACTCTCTAATGGCCTGTGCTGGCCTTTTATCGGGCAAAAAAGAAAGTAGCTGCATCGTCAACATTTCAGGGAAAACAACAAAATCACTTTTGTAATCTGAGGAAGCATCTACAAAGTACTCACACTGTTTTGCGAAATCTGCAAAACTGGAAATAGACCGCATCTGATATTGAATAGCGCTAACGCGAACATAAGGTGAGTAATTTATTTTACTCTGAAGTGTTTGGTTTTTATACTGGAAATTAGTCCATTCCAAAAGAGTTGCATAGCCGCATGATTCCTTGTCATTTGGGAGATAATCAGGCAAAATCCTTTTCAAAGCAAAGCCATTTGCCAACTGCGCGGTAAGCACAGGATCATACACTTTTTTTTCAATCACATTTTCTACATACTCATTGATATCTAATTTTTTTTGATGCTTAAAATAATTTGGTAATCGTCCGCCAATTAAAATGCGCTTTAAGTTATAATGTTTTGCTATGTTTTTCCGTGCATCATATAATCTACGAGAAAGTTTCATCCCCCTGTATTCAGGATCAACCATTATTTCCATACCGTATAAGGTATCTCCATCTAACGTGTGATTACTAATATTTCCGCTATCAGTCAGTTCACTCCACGAAGATGTTTCACTATATTTACTGAAATCAATAATTAACGAGCCGCTTGACGCAATAATTTTCTTTTCGTATGTAATACACTGTTGGCCTTTAGCAAATGTGTTAATTATATTCTTAAATTGCTCTTCACTCCAAGGCTTCATACCCGGAAAGCATTTTAATTGTAGCTTGGTAATATCATCATAGTCTTTAATAGTAATTGTCCTTAATTTTATTTTTTTAAATAGTTTATCAGTTTTTGTTTCCATATATTTTTTTATAATTTTTATTGAAAGATCAGCTAAGTTGCACCCCAAAAACGGGCGCAGGAGAGTTGAAAATTAGCCTGCTGTATAAAGATGGATAAATAATTGACGTTAAAAGTGTTTTACTTTTTGAAGGTGTGATTGCAATAAGGTCTGCTTTTTGTTTTTCAGAGTAAGCAATAAGTTCCTTTAAGCTGGTTTCGCCTTCAAACCTTTTTACAGTACTTAAAACATTTTGTTCTTCTAAAATTGAAATTGCTTTGTCGAATATTAGGTCGAAGTCTGAATTGGAAGATGAACTTTTTTCATTCATGCCTATAGCATGTATTTTACCGCCTGTTTGCTTAGCCAATGCCACCATAAAAGGTATTTTCTCATACCAGTTAGCTAAATTTCTAATGGGAATAATAATATTTCTAAAATCAACTGTTCGATAAAATTTATTAACGCAAATTACCGGTATATTCGTTTGTTCCATAATTTTTAATGGGCGGTACTTTGATATTACTCTGCTAAAAAAACTTTTCGAATCGTCGGGTAATACTATTAAATCATATTCATCATTTTTAGCAAAATCAATAATTGTGCTCGAGCAAAAGCCATAACATGTCTGGTATGAGTAAGCTGAGGGATTAATAAAATTCTTCAATATATAATCCTCAACGGCTTCGGCAGATTCTATTTTGTATTTATACATGTTAGCTAATTGCCCGGAATTGAATCTTGCAGGTTCTTGTGAAAGAAACGGTTCTATAATATTTAGTAAATGAATTTTAGCATTAAATTCATTAGCGAATTTGTCGGCCACCTTTAGAGCATTTAGCGAAGAGTTGCTAAAATCAAATGGTACAAGAATTTTTTTAATTTTGTAATTGATCATGGTAATAGATATTAGTGATAAAAAATAGATTCTTATAAAAACAAGATCTTGAAAACATTAAGAAGAAAAAACCTGCCGGAATTGGAAAACCGGCAGATTTGATCACCCAAAAGAAATTATAAGCATTCTTTCTGATATAAAATTAAGAATGCTTTACTGAAAGGAAAATGATAATTATCAATTAAAAGTTTTTTTTGTAATATTCCGATTCAAAAAAAACAGGCATATTGAAAATTCAATTCCCACTCTCATTTCTTTTTTTGTATAGAAGCAGCTTTTTCTTGTTTTTCATACGCACGATTGCAGTAAGAATGGCCATAATTAGTATACAAACAACACACATTGAAAAGAGAGCTACTGCAAATACGACAAGTATGTCCATTTTATTCAAAACTTTCTGTTTCAGCTTCACTTAATTTTTGATCGAATAGTAATTCGAATTCTTCTTCAAAAAAGAATTTTTCTTCGTCAAATGCAGGTTTCAGATCATCCATCCAAATAGCATTTTTATCGTATTTTGCAAAAAATGGACGTGCTACCCAATCAGGATTTCTTCCTTGTAACATCCGCAGAACAAATACTTTTTCACCTTTAATTTCCGATACGCCCAGCACCTGAACTTTACCGGGCGTGCAAGACATGCTGGGTCCACGAACCGTTCGGCAAACCCCACTTACATTTTGGTAAGCTGTTCTAAATATCTTCCAGGCGTTTTCTAAACTTAAAGCAAAGTAATCCTGAGCGCCGGTATCACGCGGTATAAACATATAATAAGGGATACAATTTTGATTAACCTGTTTACGCCACATCTCTGCCCATAAATCGGGCGAATCGTTTATATGTTTTAGTAGTGGCGATTGTGTTCGTATTTGTACACCTACGTTTCTTAATTTTTTTATTGCATTTTTTACAGCCGCTGTATCCATTTCAACTGGATGAGAAAAATGCGCCATAAAGGATAAATTAATCCCTTTCTTTACTATTTTATAAAACAGATCTAACATTTCGTCAGCATCGTCATCACTTATAAATTTATACGGCCAGTAGCCCAAAGCCTTAGTGCCAATGCGAATAGTTTGTAAATTTGGAATATCTGCGTTTAAAAGGGGCTCAATATAAGAAGCAAATATTTTCGCTTTCATGATCATAGGGTCACCACCTGTGAATAATATATCTGTTACCTGTGGATTTTCTATTACATAATCCCGTAATTGATTAGCTTCTTTGGTTGCAAATTTCATTTCATCCATTCCGACAAATTGTGGCCAGCGAAAACAAAATGTACAATAGGCATGGCAGGTTTGTCCCTGACTTGGGAAAAATAAAACGGTTTCTTTATATTTTTGTTGCATACCCATTAGCTTTTCTCCGTTTAGTTCAGGTACATTGTGTTCTAACTGTCCTGCGGGATGTGGGTTTAATTCTTTACGAATTATATTTGCAATATTTTTAATTTCATCTTTATTATTAGTGCGTTGTAAAGTAGCTCTCATCATTTCATAATGCTCTTTGCTTAACATTCCTTTTTGAGGAAAAGTTAATTTAAACATTGGATCGTTATGTATATTATCCCAGTCAATAAGTTCGTTAACAACATAATTATTTGTTTTAAAAGGCAAAACATTACCGACTACTTCAATTGCCTCTAGTTGCTGAGATGAAAGCCTGCTAATTTGCGGGAGATTTTTATAGTTGTGAAGTGAATAAGATTGTAATTTCATAATATCGTATTTTAAACTTGCTGCAAGTAACAACAAAATGATTTTTTTTTCATTGATAATTATCAATCAGAAAAATATTTTTTTTGGCAAAAAAAAACCCGCTGAAAAAAAGTGCTTCAGCGGGTGCGTTATTATGGAAAAGTTTATCGCAGTAAAAATAAATTTTCTTTTTATCTATTTTATTGATAATTATCAATATTTTTTTAATATTTAAAACATATAATTATGGTCAATTTTTTAATCACTATTAAATGCAAATACAGGTATTAAAATCTAAGATCCATAATGCTTTTGTTACCGA